>CALFYR010000782.1 GCA_937954195.1 uncultured Dehalococcoidia bacterium | reverse complement strand
TCCTGACCCTACATCCGGCCTAAGGCACCCTGACCGTACTTGTTTGCGGAGGCAACTGCTCTATGGACCTTTTGCGATGGAAGCGGGCCCTGCCCGTGATCATGCTCGCCGGCGCGCTCACGCTCGCGGCCGCCTGCGGCGATGACGACGACGACAACGGCGACGACACCACACCCGACACCACAGCCACCACGCCCGCGGAAACCGCCACCACCGACGATGGAGGCGATGAGCCAAGCCAGACGCCTTCCGGAGGCGAAACCACCACGCCCGAGCCAACCCCCGGCGAGGCGGTCGATGACCTCATCGGCGTCGCCGATATCGAAGGCGGATTCGGGCCGGTCCTCACCACGGCCGATGGGTTCGTGCTGTACATCTTCACCAACGACGAAGAAGGCGTCAGCAACTGCAGCGGCAACTGCGCCACGGCATGGCCGCCGCTCACCGTGACCGGCCCGAACCCGCCGACCGTCGAGGGCGCACCCGGCGAGTTCACGCTCATCACCCGCGACGATGGTTCGATGCAGGTGGCCTACGAGGGCCAGCCGCTCTACACCTACGCGGCCGATATCAATCCCGGCACCGCGAACGGCGAAGGCGTCGGCGGAGTCTGGTTTGTGGCCAAGGCCGAACCCGAATAGCGGCTACCAACCCGCGCACGAACGAAGGCCCGGCATCGCTGCCGGGCCTTTCCTGTGTCGGTGCGAACGCTCCGCTAGCCCTCGGAGAGCTTCGCGGCGGCGATACCGATGAACACGCCAATGATGGTTTCGATGACGTGGGTGAGCGTGCGGCTGGCCACCGGATCTCCGCCAAACGAGCCGAGGATGACCAGCCCCGCGAGCGATGCCAGCAGCGCAATCGCGAGGACGCCCACGATGAGAGAGAGCAGGCGGCCGACGGGGATTTCGTCGCTCACTGGATGAGGACCTGGCCGGTGGACCGGCGAATGGCGAGCGGCCTGCCCGGCCGGCGGAGCGCGGCGAAGGGCAGCGAAAGTGCGGCCCGAAGGATGACGGCGGCAAGCGAGCTTCGATCATCGGCGGCGGCTGGGATGGCGGTGATGGTCATGGTGTGGGCCTCCAGGAAGTTTGTGGAAGTACCGTCGCTGGCCATCGGCCGTGTTCCAAACCCGTGGTGGCAACTCGCCCGCAGGTGACGCCGCCGGGCGCACGAAAACAGCCCCGGGGTGTGGGACCCCCGGGGCTGGTGGAAAGGGCGCGCTGACCGCGCCCGATGCTAGGCGCCGCCGCGCAGGCGCTCGCGCTGGGCGGCGAGTTCCCGCTCCATCCGTTCGCGCTGATCAATCATCTGGTCGCGGGCGATGAAGCCATCGCCGGTGCCGGGCTGTTCAAGCGGGGGGGCTTCGAGCTTGTGCTTATCGATTTCGTCGCTGCCGAACTTCAGCCGGACCTGGCCATCAGCGATTCCCGAGATGTGGGTGCAGCTGAGCCAGTAGTCCATGGCCATGGGCACATCGAGTTCGAAGTAGTCTCCGCGGACTTCTTTCACGTAGGCGAACTGGTCGCCATCGGCGGTCCAAACGGAATCGCCAGTGCGAGGGCGATGCATGGTGGTGTTCATCGACGTTCCTCCTGGGGCGCTTCGGGACATGGTGCCGCGCGGGCCATCACAGGGGTGCTACAGGGCCAGTGCGCACATTACAGGGGCATAACAAACCGCGTTGCGCGCTAGCGTGGGTGGTGCTCCCAGATGCCCGACTTCCCGCGCAGGCCATCGAAGGTGCCGCGGAGGAAGACCCTCGCGGGCTGCCTGTGCACCACGCAGTAATACAAGAAGCCACGCCCCATCTGGAGAGGCACCACGACCGGCCGTTGCCACCAGGTAAAGTGCCTTCGTCCCATGAGGATTGCATTGCGCGCGTTGTAGTAGATGCGGGCTTCTTGAAGGCCCGGAGTCGTATTGCGAAATTCGCTATGGTGCCGCACGAAGACGTTCGCGACGGCGACCCTGGCGCCGAATCGAGCAGCGCGTACTGAGGTGTCCCACTCGTCCCAGTACATGAACAGTGGCTCGTGAAGGAACTCGCCATCCCGTTCTATGAGACGCTCGACGAGCGACGACTCCCAAGCGACGCAGCCTCCATGGTATCGGCCAGTCGTCCACCAGGGTTGATCGGGCTTGGGCTTGGTAATCCAGGTGAATTTCGGACCGAAGTACGCCCAGGGCCAGCGATCTTCGCCACTGTATCCCGATCCGGCTCCCGCGCGGGCCGTGACAATGGGGCAACCACTCTGCCGCGCTGCTGCCAACATCGCCGCCATCAAGCCATCAGGCGGGAAGATGTCCGGGTTCAACAGCCAGAGGTAGTCCGGCTTTGGGTCGGCGGCGAGGGCAGCATCCACCGCGGTATTCACCCCGGCGCAAAACCCGGTGTTCTCCGCGCTCACGAGGTAGGTGACAACGCCCGCGTACGGCGCGGTGGCGAACCGCTCGCTGAGGACGCGGTCCGAGTCATCGTTCGAGCCATTCTCAAGGACGACGAACCGGAGGCCGTTGGCCGCCTCGGGGAGGAGCGAATCGACCAGCCGCAGCGTGTCGGCCGCGGACTTCCAGTTAACAATGATGGCTGTTACCGAAGCTGCGCCGCTCGCTGGTTGCATGATCAGGCGGGCGCGGCCGCGTAGCGCGCGGTGATGTGATCGAGCCAGCGCTGGTCCCGGCCGTTGTGGCGGCGGTCCAGGCGTTCCTTCAACAGTCTCGTAGCCCGCCCGATTCGCCCGGCGCGGACGCATGCCTCGATGAGCGATTCTTCGAACACGTCGCGCTGGGCGTGGCTGCCGCCGAGGCGGATGACCTCAGGGCGGGTGGTCTCGAACAGGTTGGCGGCGTGGTCCCAATCGCCCTCGGCGAA
>CALFYR010000781.1 GCA_937954195.1 uncultured Dehalococcoidia bacterium | reverse complement strand
TAGAAGAACTTGGTGAGAAGTACGGGACAAGCGAGTTCGTGGTGGTGACCATCACATATGATTTCGAAAAGCGGAAGCGCTCGTACGAGCTGCTGGCGCGGGAGTTCGGGCTACAGCGATGATAGACGTGGGCCAAAAGTCGATTGAAGACGCACCATGCCATCGATCATCGTTCGATGGATGTCGGGCCATGATTCCGTGGGATCCTTATATCCGCCCTCGAAGACCTTTCTAATTCGGCAGCCGCGCCTCTCCGGGAGCCGTTGCCAGTCCAGCTCAGCGCCGAAGCTAGTCTCCAATGACTCCTTGTCGGCGAAGAGCTTATCGAACGCCGCCTCGTTCTGCGATTGATTTCCGAAATCGATATAGAGCTCAACCTGGCAATCATGTTGGCGTGATGCATAAGTCCACCCGAGACCAGGCCGGCCAGTGGTCGCCGAAACCCAGTTATCTGGGCCTGGAGAAATGGAGGCGAAGGCAGGCGTTCGAACGCGGGCCTGCGCCAGCAAGGCGGTCCAGAAGGCACGACGTTCGGAATGACGAGTCGCATCTTTCTTTTGCGATTCCTCCTTGTCCCGAAGCTGCACTTGGTATTCGGCCGCCTCGGGAAGCGGAATGACTTGCTGAACGTCCAAGAGGAGCCGGTCGTCTAGGCGATAAGGCTTCATTCGCACGCATCGAATATCCAGTCCCCTGCGGTTGAGCCACATCACGGAGGTCGTAAGTTCCTTCGAGAAATCCGCAGCTGCGAGTACGACCCGAACATCGCGTGCAAAGTGATCCTCATTAGGTTCGTCCCACTTGAGAAACTCGAGCAGCGCTTGGTCCGCAGGACCTTCGATTCCGTTTTGGTCGCGGAACCGCTGGTGGATGTCCGACGCTTGTTGGAAGGTGAGGGTCGAAACCATCGCCGCGTATCGAAGTGCTTGCAGCTCCATCGCCCCATCGTCGGAGCGCTTCAGCTCGATGACTACGAGATTCGCTTCCTCGTCGATCGCCAGGAGGTCGATCCGGCGACGACTGTCCAGCCAATCACCAAACTCCTCGGTCAGCACCATCGTGCCCGGGGCGATGACCTCAACCTTCGTTCGGAGCAGGCGTTGGAGGTCGCGGCGCTCCCAGATGCCTTCGATTTCGAGCGCCGTGGGCGTAAGTGGGACGAGGGCGGTAGCCCCAAGTTCGAAGATGGCCATGCCTTCAGATTCTAACGGGGGTCACGCCCCGCGCGCTGCCATTTCGGCGTACCCTGCCCCCAAAACCACTTCCACCCCGGGGGCAAACACCTTGGAATACCGCAATTTCGGACGCACCGGCGTCAAGGTCAGTCCGTTGACGCTGGGCTGCATGATGTTCGGCGGCAAGACGAACGCCAACGATTCGTACGACATCATCGACCGCGGACTTGATGCCGGCCTGAACTTCCTGGATACGGCCAACGTCTACAGCATCGGCCGGAGCGAGACCGTGACCGGCGAAGCGCTGAAGCGCAACGGCAAACGCAACGACGTGTTCCTGGCGACGAAGGTGCACGGGAAGATGGGCGAAGGGCCCAACGACATGAACAACACCCGCCGCCACATCATCGAGCAGTGCGAGGCCAGCCTGCGACGGCTGGGCACCGACTGGATCGACCTCTACCAGATCCACCGCCCGCAATCGGACATGGCGCAGGACGAGACGCTGCGCGCGATGGATGACCTCATCCGCTCCGGCAAGGTGCGCTACATCGGCACGAGCACCTATGCCGCCTGGCAGCTGCTGGAAAGCCTGTGGATTTCGAAGGAGTACGGGCTGAACCGGTTCGTGTGCGAACAGCCGCCGTACAACCTGCTCGACCGGCGCATCGAACGCGAACTGCTGCCGATGTGTCAGAGCTACGGCATCGCGACCATCCCGTGGAGCCCGCTGGCGGGCGGGTTGCTGACCGGCAAGTACAGCCGCGATTCGCAGCCGCCGGAGGACAGCCGTTACGCAAACCTGAACGCGAACCCGATGTACCGGCGCCGCATGAACGACGCCATCTGGGACGTGATCGAGGGGCTGGAGGAGATTGCCCGGGGCAAAGGCGTGAGCCTTTCGCAGCTTTCACTGGCGTGGTGCATGCACCAGCCTGGCGTGACCAGCCCCATCATCGGTCCGCGCACGATGGAGCAGCTCGAAGACAACCTGAAGGCGCTGGAAGTCACGATCACGGATGAGGATCGCAAGGCGATTGACCGGGTGATCCGGCCGGGGACGCACGTCAGCCCGTACTACGAGGCCGACTGGGCGGCCAGCGAGTACCGCTGGTAGCTACTCGCCGGCGTCCCGCTTCGCGCGGGCGGCGTCGAGTTCGCCTTCCATCTGGCTGCGCATCCGCGCGCTCTCGTCTTCGCTTATGGCCGGGGGCGGGGTGTTTGTCGAGTACTTGCCGGGGTTCTCTTCAAGCCACTGTTCGTGGGACTTTTCGCGGCCAAGAAGCTTATCTAACCATCGGGGCATATGAGGCACTCCAATCGGGACGGCCTCGTTACGTGCAGGTCGTGATGGCAAGCATACACGTTCTGTGAACGCGCGGTGTGCGCCGCCCTTTCGTTTGACACGGGCTCATCGCGGGCGATAGCGTCCGGGCACTCTTGTTCTGGTTGCGGGGCACTCTGCCCCTGGAGGATTTCCGTGCGCGAAATGACCGGCGGCGAAGCCGTCTATGAATCGCTGAAAGCGATGGGCGTGGATCACGTCTTCGGAATCGTGAGTGTACATAACATCCCGATCTACGACGCCATCCACCGCGGTGGCGGGATCAAGGCAATCGGTGTCCGGCACGAACAGGGCGCGGTCCACGCGGCGGACGGCTACGCACGCGCGACCGGCAAACTCGGCGTCGCAATCACGAGCACGGGACCCGGCGTTACGAACGGCATGACGGGCCTCTTCGAAGCCGGGTTCGCCAGCAGCCGCGTGATGATGATCACGGGCCAGATCGACTCCGTGTACTACGGCAAAGGCAAGGGCTTCCTGCACGAAGCGGAGAACCAGCTTCCCATGCTGCGCACCCTCACGGGTCGCACCGAATCGGTGAAGCGCGCCGAGGAGATCGGCGAGGCGATGTTCCGGGTCGCTTCGGATATCAACACCGGCCGTCCCCGCCCTGGCGCCATCGAAATCCCGGTCGACTTCCAGTACGCCCGCACGAACATCGATATCCCCCACGTCGAAAGCTGGCCGAGGACGGCGCCCAACCGCGATGCCGTGAGCAAAGCGGCCGAGGCCATCAGCTCGGCTTCGAAAGTGGTCATCTGGGCTGGCGGCGGCGTCCTGACCGCCGGGGCCGAAGAAGAGCTGAAGCAGCTCGCCGAGCGCCTGAACGCGCCGGTGTTTACCAGCACCAACGGGCGTGGGGCCATCCCGGAAGACCATGAACTGTGCATGGGGCCCCTCACGAACATGCCGGCGTTCGGGGAGATCTTCGACCAGGCGGACGTCGTGGTGGCGGTCGGCACACGGTTCCAGGGCGGCGCGACCCGCAACTGGACGATGCCCATCAAGGCCAAACTTGTTCACATCGACGCCGACCCCGGAGTGATCGGCCGGAACTATGCCGCCGATGTCCCGGTGGTTGGCGACGCGCGGCTCGGCTTGAGCGCGATTATCAAGGACCTGGATGGAGCAAAGAGCGACGGAGCCTACCTGGCGCGCGCACAGGAACTCCGTGACGCGGCCCGCGCACAGATTCGCCGCGAGATTGGCCCCGACTACGAAGCCATCATGGACTCGATGCGCGACCTCCTGCCGCGCGACGGCATGGTGGTGCGCGACGCGACGGTGCCAGCGTACCTCTGGGGCAACCGGCTCATGCCGGTGCTTTCGCCGCGCACCTCAATCCACCCGACTTCCGCAGCCATTGGGCCGGCCCTGCCGCTGGCTATCGGCGCGGCCATTGGGTCAGGGAAGAAGGCGGCGGTCATCCAGGGAGACGGTGGCTTCATGCTGAACATCGCCGAGCTTTCAACCGCGGTGCAGTACAACGTCCCGGTCGTGACCTGCGTGTTCAACGACGGTGGCTACGGCGTGCTGCGCTCGATCGAGGGCCGGACGTTCGAAGGCCGCCAGTTCGGCGTCGACCTCGCGACACCCGACTTCGCGAAAGTGGCCGAAGGCATGGGCATGAAGTCCGAGCGGGGGGATAGCGCCGGATCGTTCCGCGAGGCGTTCGCCCGCGGCG
>CALFYR010000780.1 GCA_937954195.1 uncultured Dehalococcoidia bacterium | reverse complement strand
GGGTTGATGTTGTCGTAGCCCACCGCCATGTTCGCCACGATGCGCAGCTTCGGAGCGCCATCGAGCATCTCCGCCGAGATGCGGTCCACCACGGTCGTGAGGGCTGCGTCGCTCCTCGCCAGTTCCGCCGCGAGCGCCTCGGCAGGCGGCGGCAGCTCATCCGGCCAGGTGACCACCTCATGGCCGGCGCCTTCCAGGATCTCCACGGCCCGCCCCGGCATCGTCCGCGTCAGAAACACTCGTCCCATGGGCGCAGTTTGGCCGGGCGGGGCCGCACATTCCAGCCTTCGGGTGTAGGGTGATCACGTTGGAGGGACAACCACATGACCACCGAACCAGCCGCCGCCGAACACAAGCTCTCACCATCGGAGGCAGTCATGTCGTCGGTCCGCGCTTCGGCCGGCCGCATCGGCATCGGTGACGACATCGTCGGGCTGCTCAGCACGTCCTGGCGCGAAATGCGCACCCAGATCCCCGTCCGCATGCACTCCGGCGAGTTGCGCATCTTCGAGGGGTACCGCGTTCAGCACAACGGCGCGCGGGGGCCGTACAAGGGCGGCGTCCGCTTTCACCCCCTCGCCGACCTCGATGAGGTGCGCGCCCTCGCCATGCTGATGACCTACAAATGCGCGTTCATGGACTTGCCCTACGGCGGCGCCAAAGGCGGCGTCCAGTGCGACCCCTATCGCATGTCCGAAGTCGAACTCAACCGCCTCACCCGCGGCTATACCCAGCACATCGGCATGATCCTCGGCATCAACCGCGATATACCGGCCCCCGATATGGGCACCAATGCCCAGACCATGGCCTGGATGATGGACGCCTACGGTCAGAAATACGGGCACACGCCGGGCATCGTCACCGGGAAGCCGGTCGAACTTGGTGGTTCCTATGGCCGCGATCAGGCAACCGGCCGCGGCGTTGCCATCTGCATGCGCGAACAGGCGCTGCTCGAAAACCGCCGTCCCCAGGACGTCAGCGTCGTGATCCAGGGTTTCGGCAACGTCGGCTCGTGGACCGCCCGCGTCGCCCGCGACATGGGGTTCAAGATCATCGCCGTCAGTGACGTGAAGGGCGGCATCGTCAACCGCGACGGCCTCGACATCGATGCGATCGACCACTGGTTCAGCATCGCCGGCAGTGTCGCCGGGTACGAAGGCGCCGAACCCATCTCGAACGACGAGCTCCTCTGCCTGGAATGTGACTACCTCGTCCCGGCCGCGCTCGGTGAAGTCATCACGCTGGCGAACGCTGCCGACATCCGCGCGCGCGTCATCATCGAAGGAGCCAACCACCCGGTCACTCCGGACGCCGATGCCATCCTCCACGCGAACAAGGTCACCGTCCTCCCTGACATCATGGTCAACGCTGGTGGCGTCACCGTGTCCTACTTCGAATGGACGCAGAACGTGCAGGTGTTCCGTTGGAGCCTGCAGGAAGTGCTTGATGAGCTTGAAAAGCGGATGGTGAGCGCCTTCCACGAGCTGATGACGCGGACAGCCCGGGATGGCACCACGCCCCGCCAGGCCGCGTTCGATATCGGCGTGGAGCGGGTAGCCCGCGCCATCCAGCTGCGGGGGTTCGTCTGACACACGAAGCGCCGGCCCCGAACAGGACCGGCGCATGCCGTGTCATTCCGTGCTCCCCGGTTAAAGCAGCATGATGAGCAGGATGATGATGAGGATGATGAGCAGCGTACCGCCGCCGATGTAGACGCCGCCCTGGCCCTCCTCGCCATCGTGGACCTGGCCGGTGACCTCCCGCGCCTGCTCGATGAGGCGCTGGATAAGAGCAAATTTCATGAGAAGCATGGTCGTACCCCTTTCGCTCTTTACCGTACGCAGCCGCCCATCCAGCGCGCCTATCAAGCTATCAGCGCGGCATCGCAATCACGTTGCAAGCGCGTCCATGGGTTACTCGCATCAGTAACAATCGGGCTCATGAAAACCGCGCTCTCCGCTCTCCGGGGCCTCACCCTCGGCCTTTCGATCTCCTTCTTCAACCTCATCGGTATGTTCTTCATGCTCCTCCTGCTTGGTGGCCTGGGTGAGTGGACCAACATGCAGTTCGTTGGCGCCTTCGGCATCTTCGAAATCGCGACGGCCATCGCCTTCATCTTCTGCCCGAACCTCTGGCGAATGCCCGTCATCGAAGCGGAGACCGGCATGCGCGAAAAGACGAGCCTCGCCGCCTCCGCCGTCCTCATCCCGCACTGGGCCGGAGGGGCCAAAGCCATCGCCGGCCTGGCTATGCTCGGCATCGCGGCCCGCGCCGAGGGCGTGGGTCCCGCAACCGCCGGAGTGATCCCCTTCGCTGTCGCTACCGCGCTCCTGGTGATGGCAATTTCCGCGGCGGCGGCTCGTTGGGGCGTCCTTCGGCCCGACCTCGATGTCATACATGTCGTGGTGAAGCGCCCCACGAAGGACGACGTCAAACTCCCGGGCATCAGCCTCTCGGCAAGCTTCCTCCAGATCGTCCTTGGCGCGTTCACGCTGCCCACGGTGAAGCTGCTGCCGCCCTCCACGCTCTACCAGCCGGAGGTCGGGCCATCTCCGGTCTTCCTGCTGTCGGTCACCACGGCCGCGGCGGTGAGTTGCGGTATCGTGCTGTGGGCGTGGCGCGGCCGTCTGGCGTTCCGCGCCCATCGCGAACACCAGCGGAAGGCCGAAGAGCGCGTCTAAGGTCCCGCCCCCTCCCATCGGCCCCGTCTATCCAACATAACCGCCGAAACACTCCGACAACGCACCCTTCATCGCTGGTTCATCTCCCGGTGAAACGGCGTTCACATCCGGCTGCAAAGGTGGAGTCAGAACTCCAAAGGAGGAGCAGCCATGCTTGAGGAATACCTCGCCCGAGCCATGCATGCCGAACGCCTCGCCGAATTGAACCGGGAGCGCGCCGCCGAAGAAGCGCGCCGCCTGCTCGGCATCAGCCGCCCAACGTTCTTCGGGTTCTTCCGAAGGGCTTCCGCTCAGCCCCGCGCGAGCCGCGCCTCCAGCGCCGCCCGTGCTGCCGGCCAACCGGTATCCAGCATCGAGTAATACGCCGAATCCCGGAGTGTCCCATCGGCACCGGGCGAGTGCGCCCGGATAATCCCATCGAACTCGCAGCCGATGCGCTGGATGGCCGCCCGCGAGCGCTCGTTCCGCGCGTCGGTCTTCAAGCGCACGACCCGCGCGCGCCAGACCTCGAAGGCGTGGCGTAGCATCAGGTACTTCGCCTCGCTGTTGATCGCGGTCCGCTGCGCCTCACTCGAAAGCCACGTCCAGCCGATCTCGACCCCATCGGGATGTCCGGGCCGGTTGTTGGCATTCCCATCTGGCCACGCGTGCCATTCGAAGTTCGCGAACCGTGTGCTCCCCATCACCCGCCCATCGGTCCGCCGGATAGTCGCGAACGGCACAGCCTCCTCCCGCGCGGCCAGCCGCAACGCGGCCTCGACATACGCCCGCATCGCCGCTTCGCCTTCAGGCACCGTCGTCCACCGGTAGGTCGAACGATCGATGCTCGCGGCCTCGACCAGCGCCGGGACGTGCTCGACCGAGAGCGGTTCAAGCCGCACGTGCGAACCTTCGAGCGTGACCGCGCGAACGATGGATGGGGCGGCAATGGTGGACATGGCGGACCTCCAGTGGTTCGAACGATAGCCACGATTCGCCCCCATGAAGAGAACCACTTCTCTTTCGGTCTGGCGACCACACGGGTAAAGGGAACGAACACGGTTGCCGAACCTGAAGGAGATGGGGAGGTTCCCAATGACGTCCATTCACACGCGGCCGGCGTATTTCGTCGCGATGCTCACGCTCGCGGCGTTCTCGGCGCTGCTGGCGTTCGAACCCGCGTCCTCGGCCCCGATCGTCCGGACATGGACCGGCAACGGCGCCGATGCCAACTGGACCACGGCCGCCAACTGGGACGCGGGAGCTCCAGTGGAAGGCGACATCCTCATCTTCCCGGCGATCGCCAACCGAAAGACGAACACCAACAACTTCCCGAACTTCACCGAGTTCGAGCAGATCGCCGTGGAAGGGGCTGGCTACACCCTGTCCGGCAACAGGGCGGCCGTCGCCACATCGTTCATCCACAACCCCGGCGCCGGCATCAACCGGGTGGAGTTCATCATCGATGGCGACGCCAACCTGCTTCAGCAGAGCGGCCGCCTCGAACTCATGGCGGCCAACTCACACGCCGGCGACACGATCGTGAGCGCGGGCGAGCTCTACGTCGGCCATGCCCTCGCCCTTGGCGAGTTCAGTTCCACCCTTGATATCTACGGCGGGGCAGCCATCATCGCGGCCCCGGGTGAGTACTACCAGGACCTGGATATCGGCGGAGCTTCGGCCGGCGTGGTCGCCATTGCCAACGCCGAATGGTGGGGCACCGTGACTTTCTACGGCCAGGTCGGATTCGACATCCAGCAGAACACCACCCTCGAAGTGGTCACGAGCATCGGTGGCGGCGGCGAGGTCACCAAGTTCGGCGGTGGGACGCTCGCCCTCTCCGCTGACAACACCTTCGCCGGCGTGCTCGACATCTTCCATGGCACCGTCCGCGTCAACCGTGGCATGGCACTGGGCGATGCCTCCGACGGCACCATCGTCCGGGAGGGCGGCATCTTGGAGCTGTACGACGCCACCTACCTGGCCGACGAACCTATCACGCTCCAGGGCACGATTCACAGCGAAGCCCACATCAACCACATCGACAACCTGGTCGTCTCCGGCGATGCCGAGATCATGGTGACCGAGGGCATCCTTCGGCTGTCCAACGGCCTCGATCAGAGCGGCAACGGCTTCACGCTCTTCAAGACCGGCCCGGGCACGCTCGATATCCACGGCGAAAGTGGCAGCTTCGCGGGGCAGATCGACCTCGATGCCGGCGAACTGGCGGTGCGCGGCACGGTCCTCGCCCATGTCCGCATCCAGGGAGGCACGCTCTCCGGCGATGGTTCCATCGGCGACGTGG
>CALFYR010000779.1 GCA_937954195.1 uncultured Dehalococcoidia bacterium | reverse complement strand
TCACCAGATGGGTAGAATGGCGCGGTGATCCCCCGTTACTCCCGCCCCGAAATGGCCGCGGTCTGGACAGACCAGGCGAAGTACCAGCGCTGGCTCGATGTCGAGGTCGCCGCGTGTGAAGCATGGGCCGAACTCGGCCAGATACCCGCCGAAGCCGCAGCCAAGATCCGCCGCGACGCCGGCTTCGATGTCGAGAAAATCAATGAGTACATCGCCATCACGCACCACGATGTCACGGCGTTCCTTCGATCGGTCTCGGAGTCCCTCGGGGAGGAAGGCCGTTATGTCCATTTCGGACTGACGTCCTCGGACGTATGGGACACCGCTACAGCACTCCAGCTGCGTGATGCGTGTGACCTGTTGCTCAAGGGTGTCGATGGGCTTTCGGCCGTGCTCGAACGGCAGGCGGTCGCACACCGCGATACGCTCTGCACAGGCCGCACCCACGGAGTCCACGCCGAACCGACAACCTTCGGCCTGAAGCTCGCGGTGTGGGTCGATGAGATGCGCCGCAACCGGAAGCGGCTGGAACAGGCCCGGGAGGCCATCGCGGTGGGCGCCATCTCGGGGACCGTCGGGACGCACGCTTCGGTACCGCCCGCCCTCGAAGAGATCGTCTGCCGGAAACTCGGCCTTGGGATCGAAACCGCCTCGACGCAGGTGATCCAGCGCGACCGGCACGCCCAGTTCGTGACGACGCTGGCACTCATCGGCGCCTCGCTGGAGAAGTTCGCAACGGAAATTCGCGCCCTCCAGAAGACGGAAGTGCGCGAAGCCGAAGAACCGTTCGACGAGGGTCAGACTGGCTCAAGCGCGATGCCGCACAAGCGGAACCCCGAGCTTTGCGAGCGCGTGACCGGCCTGGCGCGCGTGCTCCGCGGGTACGCGGTCACCTCGATGGAGAACGTCGCCCTCTGGCACGAACGCGACATCAGCCATTCGTCCACCGAACGCATCGTGTTCCCCGACGCCACGCTCGTGCTGGACTACGCCCTCAGCATCTTCACGGGCGTGATGGACCGCCTGACGGTATTCCCGGAGCACATGCGCGAGAACCTGGAGCGCAGCTACGGGCTGGTTTTCTCCCAGCGTGTACTCCTCGCGCTGATTGAGACCGGTGTGAGCCGCCAGGAGGCCTATGCGATCGTCCAGCGCAACGCGATGAAGGCCTGGAACGGCCGCACGCCGTTCTTCGACCTGCTGATGGCGGACCCGGAAGTAACCGGCCGGATCAGCGAAGACGAACTGCGCGGACTCTTCGACTACGGCTTCTATCTCACGAACATTGGCGCCACCTTCGAGCGGCTGGGGCTGTGATCGGTCGCGAGGGAGCCTCGGACCCGCTGCTCGAAGGTGGGCCGACATGGCGGCGCGCCTACCACCTGATCAACGACGACCGCCGGGCCTTGTTGTTGCCGCTCGTCGTCACGCAGCTCCCCGCAGCAATCTTCTCATCGGCCGCGTTGTTCGTGCTCCTCTGGCGGGTCTTCCCGGAGGTCGACTACCAGGAGATTCCTCGCGCCGAGGAGCAACCTCGAAACTACCTGCTCGGACTGCTGGTGATTGCGGGCGCCTACTGGATGTTCACCCTCATCGGCGTCGCGGGGACCATCGTCGCGACACGGTCGATAGCCGCTGGTGAGGCTGTCTCGCTCAGTTCAGCGCTGGACCCGGGCTTCACGCGGATGGGGGGACTGCTGGTCCTGGGCGCCATCCTCCTCGGCCTGGTGATCGCAACCCTGTTCGGACTGATCGTCTTGCTTTATGTGCTCTGGCGCTTTGGGCTCGTGTTGCAGCAATACCTGATTGGCGGCAGCGGGCCCTATGGCGCCCTGGGAAAGAGCTGGCTCCTCCTCCGCGGGAGGATGCTGCGCTTCGCAGGGATGATGCTGACGCTCGTGCCGTTGAGCATCTCCGCCGTGGCCATCGGGCTGTTTGCGGGGGGCTTGATGGCGCTGCCGCTCACTCTCTTCGAACCATCGCGCGTCTTGGACCTGGCGGGTATCAGCATCGTTGGCGCCGTACTGGGGCCGTTTGCCGTGCTGGTTAGCGCCTACATCGCGGTCGCGACTACGCTGTTTTATCTCCAGGTGAGGGCCGAACTGGATGACTGACGTTCTCCTCGAGTCTGCGCTCCCCAACCGCACCTACCGCGGCAAAGTGCGCGACACGTTCGACCTTGGCGACCACCTCCTGATCGTGGCGACGGACCGGATCTCCGCAGCGGATGTCGTGCTCCCGACCGGGATTCCAAAGAAGGGCCGCGTGCTCACGATGCTCTCTGCATGGTGGTTCGACCGGATTAAAGAGGTCGTCCCCAACCACTTCGTCGCGGTGATCACCGCAGCGAACAAGCACCTCGTCCCGTTCGAACTCGGGCCCGAGTACTATGGCCGTTCGATGCTGGTGCGAAAGGCGAAGCGGCTCGACGCCGAATGCATCGTCCGCGGATACCTGTCCGGCTCAGGCTGGAAGGACTACCAGCGCACCGGTTCCGTCTGCGGCATCCAGCTGCAGGAAGGCTTCGCCGAATCGGACAGGCTGCCCGACGCCATCTTCACCCCAAGCACCAAGGCGGACGTCGGCCACGACGAGAACATCTCGTACGAACAGCTGGAGGACCTTGTAGGACCGGAACATGCGAACGCGATGAAGCTGCGGTCGCTCGCCGTCTACAACTACGCCCACACGGTGGCAGCCGAGCGCGGCGTCATCATCGCCGATACGAAATTCGAGTTCGGCGTTTGGAACGAGGAAGTCATCCTCATCGACGAAGTGCTGACCCCGGATAGCAGCCGCTTCTGGCCGGCGAACACGTACCGGCCTGGCCGGCCCCAACAGAGCCTCGACAAGCAGCCGATCCGCGATTGGCTGGCAGCCAGCGGGTGGAAAGACGGCGATGACCCTCCGCCCATACCATCCGATGTCGTTGCCGCCACGACCGACCGCTACCTCACGGTATACAAGATGCTGACAGGCCAGGAGTTGCCAGAATGAGCCGCAAGGATTCGAAGAAGGACAAAGCCAAAGAGAAGGCGAAGAAGGACTCCGGCCCCGGTACCTTCCTCGCACGCGTGTACGTGACGCTGAAGCCGACGGTGAACGACCCGGAGGGAATCACGATTGGCAGCGCGCTCGGCTCCCTGGGGTTCGATGGCGTGCGCGGCGTGCGCTCGGGCAAGTTTTTCCAGGTTACGCTTGAGGCGAGCGATCCCAAGGATGCCGCCACGCAGGTCGACCAGATGTGTTCCCGCCTGCTTGCCAACCCGGTTATTGAGACCTACTCCTTCGAGCTGGTGAAACCCGGGAAATAGGCCATGCCCCCACAGCGCATCGTCTGCCTGACCGCCGAAACGACCGAAATCGCGTTCGCGGTTGGCGCCGGTAGCCGGGTTATCGGCGTGAGTGGATACGCGGTTCGCCCCCCGGAAGCCCGCAAGGTACCCAAGGTCGCCGCCTTTCAGACGGCGCACGTCCCACGCATCCTCGCGCTGGAACCTGACCTTGTTCTTGGCTTTTCGGACCTGCAGGCCGAAATCGCCGCGGAGCTGATCCGGGCCGGGGTGAACGTCCTCGTCACCAACCAGCGGACACTAGGAGAAACAGCGGACGCGATACGGCTCGTCGGGGCAGCGGTTGGCGAGGCGGAACGTGGCGCCGCGCTCGCTCGCCAGTTCGAGGAGGACCTTGGGCTAATCCAGACGCGCCAGGCCGAAGGCCCGCGACCGCGGGTGTACTTCGAAGAGTGGGACGACCCGCTCATCTCGGGGATCGCCTGGGTCTCGGAGCTTATCGAGGTTGCCGGAGGCGTGGACGTGTTTCCCGAGCTTCGCGCACGCAAAGCGGCCCCACAGCGGGTCGTCACCACAGAACAGGTCATCGCCGCGGCACCCGACGTCATCATCGCCAGTTGGTGCGGCAAGAAGGCGCGATTGGAAAGAATCGCGGCACGCACCGGCTGGGCCAACCTGCCGGCCGTCCGCGATGGGCAGATCTACGAAATCAAAGCCCCGGATATCCTCCAGCCCGGGCCGTCGCTGGTGCATGGCGCACGGCAGCTGGCCGAAATTGTCTCGCGGTGGCGGCAGGGTCAGTCCGCGAAGTAGTCGAGGGCGCGCGAGGCGTTCAAGCGCCGCCGCCGCTCACGGTGGTCCGGGAGAAAGCGCGCTACCTCGGCCCAGAAGCCGGCCTGGTGGTTTCGATGGCGTAGGTGCGCGAGTTCGTGCACGACCACGTATTCGGCGAGCGACGGTTCGAGCAGGATGAGTCGCCAGTTCAGCCGGATGGCGCCGTCGGGCGCGCATGATCCCCAGCGGCGGCGCTGGTTGCGGACAAGCACACGGGACGGCGTCATGCCCATCACCTCACCCCACCCGTTGACCATCGAGGGGAGCACATCAACCGCCTGGGTGTGGTACCAGCGAAGCAACGCGCTTCGAACGAGCGCGGTATGGCCGGGCTGCACGACGGCCCCCGGCACTTGCACGCTGAGCATCTCGCCCTGGAGCGAGACCGAAGCCTGTGGACCACCCCCGTTGGTGACGCGGAGCGGTATTGTGCGGCCACGGTAGGGGATTTCGGCGCCGTCTTCGAGGGGACGGCTCGGCTCGACCGAGGAACGCGCGGCGAGGCGGTCGCGAATCCAGCCGGCCCGAGACCTGAGCAGCGACGAAATGGCCGCATCGGTCGTGGACATCGGCGCCTGCACCCGCACCCCCGAGGCGCCAATTCCCACCGCGATCGTGCGCCGGCGGCGGGCGCTCCGCACCACCTCCACGGGCACCGCCGACCCGCCGAGTTCCAGGGCGAGCGTGCTCGTTCGAACCGTCGGTTTGGCCCTGCCGCGGAGTGTCGTCACCCGTGCAGCATGACGGCCTCAGGCTCTGCGGGCGAGGTACTCCGGGGCGCGTTCGCGGAGGACCGGGGCGACCTTTTCCGCGAACACCTCCAGCGTCTCGAAGTCGTAC
>CALFYR010000778.1 GCA_937954195.1 uncultured Dehalococcoidia bacterium | reverse complement strand
CGCGTGCGTTGCTCGATGTGCTCGAAGGCATCGAAGCGTGGCTTTCCCGCGAGGGAATCGAGGACGTGAACGAGATCATCGGTTGCGCGCTTCCGCAGCCAGTCCCGGCGGTCTAGCCGGAATCGCTCGATCGCGGTGTTCGCGGTACGCTTGGTTCGCAGATTCCGGGGTGTAGCTCAGCCTGGCAGAGCGCTTGCTTTGGGAGCAAGAGGCCCCGCGTTCAAATCGCGGCACCCCGACCAATCCCACCTTTTGCCCGCGCGCTCCTTCCGCCATACCATGCGTTCAATCCCCCAGGTGCGCGAAATGCCCGGTTGGCCCCTATGAGTGATGAATTCGGCGTCGACCTCGATGAGGTCCTCAAAGTCATTGATGCCGCGGATGTGCTTGTTGTCCGGTTCCACCTCATCGACCGCAGATTGCTCGTCGATTTCCGGACGAAGCCAGGACTGCTACCTCTTGTGAAGGTCGTCCCGCGCGCCGAATCGGTCGAGGACCGCTTCCGGTCGATCAAGAAGCTCCGGCCCGAACTTCCTTTGCCGGAGAAGGTCATGTCGTTCCATTGGCCGCGTTCGATGCCCGTGCTGCTCGCCAGCGGTGTGTGGCAGCACCTTGTGGATCGCGTGTCGTCCATGGGCAACGATGACACCACCGAGGCATGTGGCCGCGCGATGGAAGAATTGATGGCGCTTGAGCGCCGCGAAGTCGCGGGCGCCATCCGTGGCGCCGACCACTACCAGACGCTCTGGGAGCGGCAGCGCGCATGAGTCCTGTCATTGATCTGCGGAGCGATACCGTTTCGAAGCCTTCCGAGGCCATGCGCCGAGCTATGGCTGAGGCGGAAGTTGGCGATGACGTTTTCGGCGATGACCCGACCGTGCAGCGACTGGAAGCACGGGCGGCCGAGATGGTCGGCAAGGAAGCGGGTCTCTACGTGCCGAGTGGGACCATGGGCAACCTCATCGCGGTGCTGACGCACACGAAGCCCGGCGACGAGATCATCCTTGGCGACCAGAGCCACATCTTCCAATACGAGCTTGCGGGCGCCGCGCGCATCGCGGGCGTGCTCACCCGGACGCTGAATAATCTCGAGGACGGCTCGCTCGACGCCGACGAAGTCGCGGACGCGGTTCGGCCGGAGAACCTGCATTCGCCGGGGACCACGCTTCTGTGTGTCGAAAACACGCACAACCGGTGCGGGGGCGCGGCCATTTCAGTCGAGGTAATGAACCGATTGACTCGGGTTGCGAAGGATCGCGGTGTTGCGGTTCACCTGGATGGCGCCCGGGTGTTCAATGCCGCGGCCGCCCTTCAGGTGACGGCGGCCCGCATCGCCCAGGACTGCGATAGCGTCTCGTTCTGCCTTTCGAAGGGCCTCGGCTGCCCGATCGGATCGGTGCTGTGCGGGAGCAACGAATTCATTGAGCGGGCGCGCCGGAATCGCAAGATGCTCGGCGGGGGGATGCGCCAGGTGGGCATCCTTGCTGCAGCGGGATTGTACGCGTTGGAACATAACGTCCAGCGTCTCGCCGAAGACCACACGAACGCGACGTTGCTGGCCGATGGGCTTCGGGAATTGGGCCCTTTCCGCCCGAACACGCCGCAAACCAACATCGTGGTGGCCGACGTGGTCCAGGGCCGCCTCAACGAATGGCTGGCGGCATTCGAACGCGAAGGCGTGTTGGCCGTGGCCTTTGGGCCTCAGCGGATGCGCCTCGTCACGCACATCAATATCAGCCGAGCCGACGTCGAGGACGCACTCGAACGGATTCAGCGCGCTGTGGGGGCTGTCCCGGTTTGAACAACACCCGTTTTGTATCTTTGCTGCTGGGTTCGACCCTGGCGCTGTTGGCCGCTTCGTGCGGCGGAGGGGCGGAACGGACGCTCACGAAAGTGTTTGTCGGGCCGCCATGGACTGAGAACGAAAGCATGGAGTACCAGCTCCTCGCCGAACGCGGGGAGGTGTACGGCAAGTGCCTGATGGAACTCGAGATTGA
>CALFYR010000777.1 GCA_937954195.1 uncultured Dehalococcoidia bacterium | reverse complement strand
ATCAGTGATGTCTTCGAAAGTCACGGCGATACGGAGAAGCTTGGACTGGTCGAAGAAGTAGCTGGCAGCCAGCTTTGTGCAGGAGAAGAACAGGGACATAGCCTGCAAGAAGGACGACTTACCAGAGTTGTTCTCCCCGATGAGGCAGCCGAAGCGGGAAAGGGGAATCGTTACATCCCTGAGCGCCCGGTAGTTCGCGATGGACAGGCTCGTGAGTCTCATTTCTTACGCCGATCTCCTTCGGCACCTAACGCCCAGCATCAGCGGCGGCGCGCAGCGCCGTCCGCTGCATGCTGTTGTTAGGCGTCTTAACGCAGCCGCTTGTCAAGAACATCCCACTTGTCCCTGTGCCCCTTCAACATGTCGGGGCGAATCGCCATATGGAACGAGTCGTACTTCCGCGGACGAACACCGCCGTGGCTATCGAGGAATCGACGGTGGCTGGCTATAGCGATCTTCTGGAGGTCGCTCCAGGTCATGATGTAGAACTCGTCGGCCCCCTGTCCCCGCAGGCGAACGAACACGCAGACGAGGTCAGGGTACGGCGGTTCGGTCGGACGACCGATGACCTGCTTCTTGCCATCGAGCCGGATTTCGGCGAAGGCCCGGGAATCAAACTGCCAGGACCCGCCAATGATGGCTTTAACCTGAATTGCCTGGTGCCTGCCGCTGCCATCTGAGGCGATGATGTCGTAGTGGGGGACATTTCCTGTGAACGTCGTGGCAATGAAACCGCGCCTACAGACCTCGGCCGCTACGAGGTACTCGCCGACCTGCTTCGTTAGCTGATTGTCACGGCCTGTCGCCATGCGTCATCCTTGTACACCTAACTTCCCACTATCCTTCGCCCCCTCCACCCCGACCCCCGTGCCCCCCGCTATCCCTCCCCCGCCATCCGCCCATCCGCACCGCCCGCCACCGCCACGCCGACCGGCCTAACCGCGCCGCCGTGCGCTGCCAGAGACCACCGAGCGCGCTGCCGCCCATCATAGATCGATCCGCCCAACCGTCAATCGCCCTCCGGGAACGTCGGCAGCCGCAGCCCAGCCGCCGCGCCAGGCACGCGCAGCCGACCGCCAACATGTCCCTGGGCCGTACGTCACCTGTCGTCCGATCAACCGTGGCTTCCCGCGAAACCACGGATGCTTCGCGGCGGAATCACCGTTGGTTGGGAGCGAAACCACGGTGGGTCCGGCGCCACACCACACGTGGTTCCGCACCCAACTGGGAGCACCGCCCGCGAGCGCAGGCGTTCTCCGAACGGCCACGGTGTTCCGCTCCCTGCGCCCGCTCCCCGCGCGCACGCTCCCCGCGCCCGCGCCCCCGTCCCTGCCTCCCGCCGAACCGGCTTCGGCCCCTACGGCGTCCCCGTCGGCCGTGCGGACGGCTCCATCGGCTGCCCGAGCTCCGGCGGCGGCGCCGCCGTGTCCTGGAGGACGCCGATCAGGGCGTCCTGGACCGTCTGCTGCTGGTCGGCGGGCGCCAGGCGCATCGCGTTCTGCAGCGCCTGGGCCGACATCTGCGGATCGCCGCCGTCGCGGTAGAGCAGGCCGAGGTTGAAGAAGACTTTCCAGTCGGCGCGCTGGCCGAGGACCTGGATGGCCTGCTCGTACTTGGCGATGGCGGTCGGGAAGTCGCCGTCCTGGCGGGCCTCGTCGCCCTCGCGCAGCAGCATCGCCGGGTCGTCGCCGCCGCCCAGGGCGCTGGCGCGCTCCATCGCGGCGTCGGCCTTCTCGGTGTCGCCGGCCTGGCGGTAGGCTTCGGCCAGCATCCGATGCGTCGTGGCGTTGTTCGCGTCGAGGGTGTCGCGCGAGTACTCCAGCAGCGCCAGGCCCTCGGCCTGCTTGTCGGGCTGGAGCAGCTTCGACATCGCCAGCTCGTTGGCCACCTGGGGGTCGTAGGTCAGGATGTCGAACGCCTGCTGCAGGGCGAGCTCGGCGTTCCGGGCCACCTCCGGGACGCCGCCGGCGGCGTTGGGGTCGCTGGCCATGAGCTGCGCCGCCATGAGCTGGACGTGGCCGCGGTTGAAGACGTGGAAGACCATGGCCGGGTTGATCGCCTCAGCCCGGCCCAGGAGCTGCTGGGCCGTGTTCAGGGCGGTGGCCATGTTCTGG
>CALFYR010000776.1 GCA_937954195.1 uncultured Dehalococcoidia bacterium | reverse complement strand
GAGGACGCTGACCATGACGCGTTCGGACCTCATGGTGATGAGCGAGTCGATCGAGACATCGCTGAGTTCCATGCCGGCGCAGCTGCCCGCGACCGAGACGATACCGTCGGCTTCGGATAGAACCCCGGCGCAGCGCGCGCGCGGGCCGATCACGGATCCGGCCGACGGGATGAGCGTCTGGCCCTCGATCTCACCGAGGATGAAGACATCCCGGCCTACGTAGCGGTCGAAGTTGAGCGTCGTGGTGAGGACAAATGCCTGCCCGGTACCGGATTCGACGATTGCGAGCGAGGGGCCCTGGCGGATGAGTTCGCCGACTACGGCGCCCTGGAAGGGCGCCGCGGGTTCGGCGTTTTCGGCAGCGAGTTCCCGAGGTTCAGGGCTTGCGAGGCTGGCGGCGATTGCCACGGCCGCCACGACGCCGACGACGACGGTCCCCGCTGCCGCAACCTTCGGCGCGACCAGCGGCCCAAGCCATCCGAGGCGGCGGGAACGTGAGGGTCCGGACTTGGGACGCCAGTCCTTGAGAGCTGCGCGGTCGGGTGCGTTGGCCTTGGCCAGGAGGTTCGAAACGTGGTAGCGGACGGTGTTGACGCTGATGCCGAGGCGGTCGGCAATTTCGGCATTAGGATGTCCGTCCCGGATCAGCGCAAGGACCTTCGCCTCTGCCGGCGTGATGGGGTCCGGGTGCCGCGGACGTCCCCGTTTCCCTTCCATGGTGGCGATTCTAGGTTGGGCACCCCTTGATTTACCCCGTCCGAAGCGAAACGAACGATGGGAACGTTTCGAGTGGGTTCGAGTAGGATGCGCGGCACATATCCAAACCCGGAGTTCCCACATGCCCTGGATCGAAGTCGGCGATACCGACATCTACTACGTGGAAGAAGGGGAGGGGCAACCGCTGGTGTTCCTGCACGGCATGTCCTCCTGCGGGGAGGCATGGTGGCAGCAGTTCGAGCACTTCCGCGACCGCTACCGGTGCATCGCCTACGACAGCGTGAATCACGGGCATTCGAGCAATAGTCCGCGAGACCAGGACGAGCCAAACCGGGTGGATGAGCTCGAGGGCTTCCTCGCGGCGATGGGCATCGAGCGGCCAATCCTCGCGGGGAACTCCATGGGCGCGAACACGATCATCCGGTGGGCAACTCGCCACCCCGGCGAGGCGCGGGCGCTCATCCCTTCGGGGATGGGCGTGCAGCCGGAAGGGAGCGATGTGGGCACGCGGCCGCTGGCGCCGCCGCTGGATAACGAAACGCTCTTCCTCCCGATCGGGGATTCGCTGACCGACGGGTTCAAGGCAGCGCAGCCACGCATGTACGAGCGCTACCTGCGCATCCGCTCGACCGCCACGCGGCTGGAAGCGC
>CALFYR010000775.1 GCA_937954195.1 uncultured Dehalococcoidia bacterium | reverse complement strand
TTCCTGGCGGCCCGGCGGCCCGGTCCCGTGGCGGGGCTGCTGGAACGCGCCTCCTACGCCGGGTACGCGCTTCCGGGCATCGTCATCGGCCTGGCGCTGGTGTTCTTCGGCGCGAACTACGCCATCTGGGCGTACCAGACGCTTCCGTTCCTCGTGTTCGCGTTCGTCGTGCGATTCCTGCCGGAGGCAAGCGGCCCGGCCCGCGCATCCTTCCTCCGCATCAACCCGCGCACCGAAGAGGCCGGCCGAAGCCTGGGACGCTCGCCGGCGCGCGTCTTCTTCCGGGTGACGCTGCCACAACTGCTGCCGGGACTTTCGGCGGCCGGTGGGCTCGTCTTCCTGACGGCCCTGAAGGAACTGCCGATCACGTTGCTGCTCAGTCCCATCGGGTTCGATACGCTGGCGGTGCAGGTCTGGATGAGTTCGAACGACGCGTATTATGCGCGGGCGGCGTTCTCGGCCATGGCCCTTGTGCTCGTCGCTGCAATACCCGTACTGGTGCTGGCGCTGCGTGAACGGAGTCCTTCGTGAGTGATGCCCATCTCGCCGTTTCGAACCTGGGCAAGCGGTTTGGGTCGGTGGTGGCGGTTGATTCTGTATCCCTGGAGTTAAAGAAGGGGGCGTTCCTTGCGCTTCTTGGCCCCAGCGGCTGCGGCAAGACCACGCTCCTGCGCATGCTCGCGGGCTTCGAACGGCCGGACGCGGGGACGATCACCCTGGGCGGCCAGGTGCTGGAGGATGGCCGCCGTCACCTTCCGCCCGAAAAGCGCCACGTGGGCCTCGTGTTCCAGGAGTACGCGCTCTTCCCCCACATGGACGTCGCCGCGAACGTTGGTTTCGGGGTGGATGGCCGCGCCAACCGCAAGCAGAAGGTCCAGGAGATGCTCGAACTGGTCGGCCTCGCGGGCCTGGGCAAGCGCATGCCCCACGAGCTTTCCGGCGGCCAGCAGCAGCGCGTCGCTCTCGCTCGCACGCTCGCGGCCGAACCCGGCCTCGTCCTCCTGGATGAGCCGTTTTCGAACCTGGACCCGACGCTCCGGGCGCGCGTCCGGTCCGAGGTGTGGGAGATCCTGCGGCAGTTTGGGGCGACCGCCATCGTTGTCACCCACGACCAGGAAGAGGCGTTCAGCCTGCCGGGTCTCGTGGGCGTCATGCTCGAAGGGCGGCTCCACCAGGTGGATACGCCGCTGCACATCTACCAGGAGCCCGCGAACCGCGCGGTCGCGGCATTCGTCGGCGACGCAAACTTCCTGCCGGGCGAGCGGCGGGCGGGCTCGGTGACCTGGCGCTTCGGCACGCTTCCATCGCCGGGTCCCGACGGAGCTGTGGAGGTGATGGTCCGGCCCGAAGACCTGGTGATTGAAGAGGCAGGACCGGTCAGCGGGACCGTTACCGCCGCTGAGTTCTTCGGCAGGGATCAGGTCATCGTCCTCACGATTGAGGACGGCGCCACACTCCGTGTCCGCCAGCTGCGCGGAGTCGAGTTTGTTCCGGGCCAGCGGGTCGGCCTGCGCGTAACGGGCGCGGTGCGCACCTACACAACCTGAGACGTCCTCGACAGACGCTGACCGCGAGGCATTACACTGGCAGTGTGAAGAAAGAGGTGACCCTCCCCGATTCCGAGTTCGCCTCGCAGTGTGAGCGGGTGCTCGAGCAGGTCGCCACTACCGGCGTGCCCGTCGTGATAACCCATGAGGGCCGCCCACTCGTCCGAATTATGGCCGAGCCGACGGAGGATCCGGGGCGCCCCAGTTTGGCCCACATGGTTATTTCCTACGGTGACGTTGTGTCGCCGATCGATGAGGAGTGGGACGCCGAGCGGTGATTGTGGTCGATACTCATGCCTGGTTTTGGTGGCTGGCCGATCCACCGGTTTCTGACTCGCGCAGCTCGGGAGCGCCTCGACGAAGGGGATGCCGTTGTCGTACCGAGCATCTCACTCTGGGAACTGGCCATGCTCGCCGATCGAGGTCGAATCAATCTGGACCGTCCGACGGGCGAGTTCCTCACGCGGGCCGTCCAATGGCGGGGCGTGCGGGTGCAGGAGATAACGCCGAGCATCGCGGTGCGGGCGGGACAGTTGCCACGGACTTTTCATGGCGACCCGGCGGATCGTCTCATCGTTGCTACCGCTCTTGAACTGGAATGTCCGCTGGTGACCCGGGATCGACTTGTCGTCGCTTCGGGTCTGATAGATATCGTCACCGCGTAAGCCGCCGCCACCATCCGCGAACGAGGCGTGCATTCGTGGTCCCTACCTCCCCCGCTCGCCATAGTCGCCGAACGGCGCATCCCGGCGGGAGATGGTTTCGCGGAAGCCGATCTTGCGGAAGTCCTCGGCCCAGCGGAGGGCTTCTTCGGTGTGACGTGTGACGCCATCGAAGAACGTCCCGAACATCTGCGTGGTGCGCAGGCCCATGTTTTCGTAGGCCTGGTTGATGAGCATCTTGTTCAGCGCGAGCTGGTTGGCCGGGATGTGCTGGAAGCGCTTCGCGTAGCGCTCCGTTTCTTCCTGGAGGGTCTCGAGCGGGAAGACCTTCGAGACGAGGCCGATGCGGAGGGCGGTCTGGGCATCGACCTGGTCTCCGGAGAGCAGGAACTGCTTGGCGTGTTCCAGTCCCAGGCGGTAGACCCACATCATGGTGGTGGGGGTGCCGTACACGCGGGAAGGCGGGTAGCCAATGATCGCGTCTTCGGCCATAAAGATCAGGTCGGCGCAGAGCAGCAGGTCCGTCCCGCCGCCGAGGGCGTAGCCGTGCATCTGGGCGATGACCGGCTTGGGACACTCCCAGAGCTTCATGAAGCGCTTCATGTTGTAGCCCATGAACTGGTAGTCGCGGACCGGGTCCCAGGCGCCGGGGCGGGCGTCGATCTCTTTCGCGCCGTAGCGGCGGGCCCGGGGCACGCGGTTCTCGCCCGGGTTCAGGTCGTAGCCGGCGGTGAAGGTGCGGCCAGCGCCACGGAGGATGACGGCGGAAACCTCCGGAGAGGCCGTGGCCTCGTCGATCGCGTCCGCGATGCCCTGGATGACCGCCTCGTTGAGGGTGTTCATCTTCTCCGGGCGGTTGAGGGTGATGATGGCGAGCGAATCGCGTTCTTCGTACAGGACGACGGGTTCCATGGCGTGTGCTCCGGGATTGGGGAGGTTGGTGAGCCGAATCCTACGCCGTTGAACGTGGCCGCACGCCTTGCCCCGCACATCGCAGCCGTGGCAGTATCCCGGCCTCGGATTCGAGGGGGACAGGATCATGCTTTCACATCTGCGGGTCATCGATCTCACGACGGGTAGCGAACAGATCGGCGGGCAGATGCTCGGCGACCTCGGGGCGGACGTGATCCTGGTGGAGCCGCCCGGCGGGAGCCGTTCGCGGTTTGCCGGGCCGTATTTGGGCGACCGGCCGGACCCGAACCAGAGCCTGAACTTCTGGGGTTGGAACCGGAACAAGCGAAGCGTCATCGCCGACCTGGAGAGCAACGAGGGCCGAGCGCGGCTGCGCAAGCTGGTGCGGAACGCGGACATCGTCCTGGAATCGTTCGCACCGGGGTACCTGGATTCCATCGGGCTCGGGTATGAGGGCCTTGCAGCGATCAATCCCCGGGTGGTGCTTGCCTCGATTTCGCCGTACGGCGCGACGGGCCCGAAGGCGCACTGGG
>CALFYR010000774.1 GCA_937954195.1 uncultured Dehalococcoidia bacterium | reverse complement strand
GGCGGTGAGTCCGTTCACCACCTGGTCCGACCAGAAACCGACAGACATGAAGAGTACGTGAGTCGCCAAAGGGCTGTTCCGGTGTCGTGGTATTGTGAAAAAGGAGAGGCGCCGCGGGTACGGCGCCTCTCGTGGTCGTTCTTCAGGGAAGGAGCGATGCCGGTAACCCGGCGTTGCTCCTACTGAAGCTCTTCGTACGCGCCGTTCGTTACCTTGAACAGCGTGACCGGGGTTTCGCCGCCGACGTTCTCACCGCGGGCGTCGAAGCGGATGGTGCCTGCGGCGCCATCGAGTTCGGTCGCGCGGATCGCGTCGTTCAACGCCTCAAGGTCGATCTTCACCACGTCACCATCTTCTTCGGCGACCTCTTCGAGGGCCATGATGATGATGGTCGCGGCATCGAAGGCTTCCGCGGTGTAGGGGCTGGCATCGCTGGCCGCGCCAGTCTTTGCCTCGTACGCCGTGTTGAAGTCATCGAACGCGCTGCTGTCGTACACCGGGCTCGGGAGCGAGAGGTACGCACCCTCGGCCGCGTCGCCAGCGCCGGTCAGGAACTCATCGTTCTTCACGCCGTCGCCGGCCATGAAGAGGACGTCGGCATTTTCCTGGCGGAGCTGCTGAATGAACGGCGTCGCCTCGGCGAAGAAGCCGGCGAAGTACACAATGTCGACTTCTTCGGCCTGGATGTTGGTCACGATCGACAGGAAGTCGGTCGCGCCTTTTTCGTAGCCCTCGGTTCCGACGACTTCGCCGCCAAGGTCCTCGAACGCCTCGGTGAAGGCGTCGCGGAGGCCGCTGCCGTAGGCATCGGTGTCGTGCACCACATAGGCGGTGCGGGCTTCGAGTTCGTTATAGGCGAACTCGGCCTGCGCCGGGCCCTGGATGCCGTCGGAGTAGGTGGTCCGCAGGAAGGTCTGGAAGACCTGGCCGCGGTCCGGGTTCGTCACGGAAAGCGCCGTGGACGAAGGGGACACGTGGGTGATGCCAGCTTCTTCGTAGGCAGGCTGAGCCGCGGCAACGGCGCCGGAGCAAACCGGGCCAACGACCGCAATCACGCCGGCCTCAACCAGCTGGGTTGCCGCGGAAGCGCCACCGTCGGGCGAGCATTCGTCGTCTGCCCGGACCCATTCGATTTCGCGACCCGCGATCGTCTTGCCTTCGCCGGCGAGCTCGGCCGCATCGGCAATCGGCAGGCCGATGGCGGTCAGGTCGCCCGCGAGGATGCTGGAGATACCGATCTTGATCGGCTCGCCAGCGGGAATTTCGACGACCTTGAAGCCAGCGGTGCCGTACGTGACGTCGCCGCCGTCACCATTGTCACCACCGTCGTCGTCGTCATCGTCGTCACCACAGGCGACGGCGACGAGTGCCATCATCGAGATGATGGCTGCCAGCCACAGCCAGCGCAGCTTTGAAGTCCGTTCCTTCATGATCCCTCCTGGTGTTGGTGTGCATTACCGGCCGGTAGATGCCCGGCACACACACGTAACCGCGCGGGATCGTAGGTTTGCGAAAGGTACGGGTCAAGGTTTTCTGCTAACGCGTCAATGCGTATGCGTGGTGCGGACGAGTGCCAGTGGGTGCCCTTAACAGCCCGTCAGTCGCCGGTAGGATAGCCCGCCGCGACCCATGCCTGCGTGCCGCCTTCAACGTTCGACAGGGGGATGTCGTCGATGCCGGCAGCAACGGCGAACTCGGCCGCGAGCGCGCTTCGTGCGCCGGACTTGCAGATGAACAGCACTTCCTTGCCATCGGCGAAGTCGCGGATTTGCTTGGCTTCACCGATGACGGTGTTCACGGGAATGAGGCGCACGCCGGATGCATGCACTTCGACGTACTCGTCGGGTTCCCGCACATCCACCATCACGGCTTCGCCTTTGTCGAGCTTTTCTTTCGCTTCAGCGACGGAGATGCGGGTGAAGGGTTCGCGCGGGTCTTTCGTTGCCACTGTGGGTCGGCCTCCGATTGTTGAGTAAGTTGGTAGAGAATAGCGTAGCAGGTTCCCGGCCGGTTGCGATGGGACCCGCTACCTCGCAGGCTACCGCAATGACTGATTCACCGCTTGGACTTGATGCTGATGCCTTGCTCGCCGAATGGGCGAGGCGCGTACGGGCGAACCGCGAGCAGGCCGAGGCGTACCGGGAAGGCGAAGAAGCCCCGGATTTCTACGCCCCTGTTGCCGCGCGCTTTAAGGCTGACCCACGCCGGACCGGCGAGGCAAACCTCGACTACCTCCGCAGCCTGGTCGTACCGGGCGAATCGTGGATGGACATCGGTGCCGGCGCGGGACGCTATGCCCTGCCGCTGGCTGTCCAGGGCGCGAAGGTGACCGCCATCGACCCGTCCCCGGGGATGCTCGCCGGATTGGAGGAGACAGCGCAGCAGTACGAAGTCGAAGGGGTCACAGTCGTAGAAAGCCGCTGGCCAATGGCCAACGCACCGAAGGCCGACGTCGCGTTCATCGCTCACGTTAGCTACGACATCGAGGACATCGGTCCGTTCCTGGATGCGATGGAGGATGCGGCTGGCCGGCTCTGCGTCGCCGAACTGCTCTCCGAGTCCCCGGCGACCGCGTTCGCGCGTCTCTGGCCCGGGGTGCATGGCGTCGAGCGGGATCTGCTCCCGGCGTTGCCGGATTTCCTGGTACTCCTGCTTGCGCGCGGCCGCTTGCCCACGGTTTGGCTGACCGAGCGGCCCGTTGGGTCGTTCCCGGACACCGACACGATCGCACGGTTCGCGCGGCACCAGCTCTTTATCCAGGAGGGTTCCGAGAAGGACCGGAAGCTGCGGGAGGAGGTGCTGCCGGCGATTGTTCGGCCGGGTCCTGAAGGTGGCGTCCGGTTGCAGGAACAATCGGCGAAGCTCGGGATCGTGACGTGGGAACCGCGCTGACAGCAGATAGGTTCCCCAAACCTTGACGCGAGCGTAAGCTTGCCCGCCATCACAACATCCCAAAGGAGCAACGTATGGCAGGCAAGCTCGAAGGCAAGACCGCCATCATCACCGGCGCGGGTCGCGGCATTGGACGAGAGGTCGCCCTCCTCTTCGCCAGGGAAGGCGCGAAGGTCGTCGTGAACGACCTTGGCGTGTCCGTTTCCGGTGAAGGCAAGGACGATAGCCCCGCCGCCCAGACCGTCGCGGACATCAAGGCCGCGGGCGGCGAGGCGATCGCCAACTACGGCGACGTTTCGGACATGGATCAGGCCGAAGACCTCGTCCGCAGCGCACTCAACGAGTGGGGACAGCTCGACATTCTCGTAAACGTCGCCGGCATCCTCCGCGACCGCATGATCTTCAACATGACCGAGGAAGAGTGGGACGCGGTCGTGCGGGTCCACATGAAGGGCACGTTTGCCACGAGCCGGTTCGCGTCGATTCACTGGCGCCAGGCCCGGAACGGCGGCCGCATCATCAACTTCACCTCGGGCTCCGGTCTCTTCGGTGCGCCCGGCCAGCCGAACTACGCCGCGGCGAAGATGGGCATCTGGGGCCTGACGTTGAGCTGCGCCCGCGCGCTTGGCCGCTACGGCGTGACCGCCAACTCCATCGGCCCGGGCGCAGCGACACGCATGACCGATACGGTACCGACCGAGCGGGCCGCCGGTGGCGCCACGCGGGTTCTCGCCGATGACGCGCGTGGCACGGAGCGTGACCCCGCAAACATCGCTCCCCCGCTCGTCTACCTCGCCAGCGATGACGGCGGCTGGATCAGCGGCCGCTGCTTCGGCATCCGCGGGTACAGCATCACCCTGTACAACAACATCGCCCCGCAGGCGGTGCTGCAGGGCAACAAGATGTGGACGACGGACGAGCTGTGGACCTACATGCCGCAGACGTTCAAGCAGTTCATCCCGCCGATTGGCAGCTAGCAGCCGACCGCGAGACGAAGCAAGAAGCCCGGCCATTGGCCGGGCTTCTCGTTTGGTGCGCTGGGCGCCAACTAGGCGCGGGGAAGGCCCAGGCCGCGGGTCGCGACGATGTTGCGCTGCACTTCGCTCGTGCCGCCGGCGATGGTGCTCGAGACGGTCTGCAGGTAGCTCCCCGAGGCGCGGCCGCGCATCGGAGCTTCCTGGCCGATAAGCATCGCGCTGGTGCCAACCATCTTCATCGCCGTGCGAGCGATGCGCTGGCTCAGTTCCGTGTTGAAGAGCTTCGCGATCGAAGCCTCGTGGTTCGGGACCCGGCCCTCGGCCTGGATGGTGATCACGCGGTAGCTGAGCATCTTGGCCGTTGCGGCTTCGATCCAGCGGTCGGCGAATTCGTCCTTCGCCTTGGCGCTGGCGCTGCCGGTCACCGACTTGCCCTGGTTTTCCTTCCAGAACCGCATGTAGTACTCGAGCGTCTGGCGCTGGCCGACGGCATTGCCGATCGACGAGCGCTCGAAATCGAGGGTGGTGGTGCCGATGTACCAGCCACGGTTGATTTCGCCGAGCACGTTGCGGGCAGGCACGCGCACATCTTCGAAGAACACTTCGTTGAAGGCGTGGCCGTTTGCCATGTTGATGAGCGGCCGAACGGTCACGCCCGGGCTCTTCATGTCCATCAGGAAGTAGGTGATGCCGCGGTGCTTCGGCGCATCCGGATCGGTGCGGGCGAGCATGAACATCCAGTCGGCGTTGTGCGCGCCGGATGTCCAGATCTTCTGACCGTTAATGACGAAGTCGTCGCCATCGCGGACGGCCCGGGTCTGGAGGCTGGCCAGGTCGGAACCCGACCCGGGCTCACTGTAGCCCTGGCACCACTGCACTTCGCCGCGAAGGATCGCGCCGAGGTGTTCCTTCTTCTGCTCGTCGTTGCCGTGGATGATGATGGTCGGGCCGATCATGGAGGTGCCCATGCCGCCGACGTTCATCGCGCGGGCCTCGGCGAACTCCTCGTTCATGATAAACTGTTCCATCACCGAGAGGCCGGCGCCGCCGTATTCCTTCGGCCAGGCCGGGGCGACCCAACCCTTGTTGGCGAGCTTTTCGCGCCATTCTTTCATGAAGCCGCTGCCGCGGCCGCGCTGCATCATCTCCATCATGGCCTGTTCGCCATCGACCTTCGGCTTCTCGTTTACGAGGAAGGTGCGAACTTCTTCACGCCATGCTGCCTGTTCCGGGGTATCGCGGAAATCCAAGTATGTCCCTCCGATGTGCGGGCTATAGGTATGCGCGCACAGTAGCAAAGGGCAACTTTGACGTAAAGGGAAGGGTGGGCCGGAGGGCCCGCTCGCTTACCTGGAGGAAGCCACACCGAGGCACCACATCTCGCACATCCGGACGAATTCCTCGGTCTGCTCGCGGAAGACGTAGTGGCCGGAGCGGTTCACCACGTGTGCGCATGCCTTCGGCGTGTTCTCGCGGATGATGTCGAACAGCCGAAGGCCGAGCGGCGTGTACCAGGATTTATCGTTCGCGCCCCAGATGTGCATGGTCGGGACGGGCAGCCCGCGCTCGGCTATCTCGGCGAGCGCCTTGGCCTTGGCCGCCGCGAGGCTCTCCGTCCAGATCGGTCCGGCTTCGGCAGCCATCAGTGCCTGTGCTGCCTGGAGTTTCGGCTGTTGCGCAACATCCAGGAGCCGGGCGACAAAGTCGTCGGTTACCTGTGTCTTGTCGAACGCCTGAAGGTCTGGCTCGATCCGGACGGTATCAAGGGTGGGCGGGCCAGGAGGGGTGAGCCGGGCCGCTTCGGCGTAAAGCTGCCCACCCGGGTGCTCCGGGTCCTCGGGAGAGAGCGTGGCCGAACTCACAATGACGAGCGACCGCCGAGGTCCGGCCGCGCCAGCGCGATGGCCGCGATAAGCAACCCGCCGCGGGAGTGGCCCGCGAGGTGCGCGGGCCCGCCGGCAACGGATTCGATGAATGCGATCGAGTGCGCCAGGAGTTCTTCGAAGGTGTACTTGTCGGCTGTCGGCGGGTTGTCGGTGTATCCCTGGGCCGGCTTATCTACCGCGATAACGCGGAACCTCTCGGCGAGCGGTGGGAGCGCGAGGCTCCAGCTATCCAGCGAGTACAGCGACGCATAGTGTCCGCCGTGGAACAGGACGAACGGTTCGCCGTTGCCGGCCTCGTAGTATCGCGTCCGATAGCCGTTTACGGTGACGAACTTCAGCTTGCTCGCGTCAAGCGAATCCAGGACGTGGGCGGCGAGCACCATTGGGTCGATTCCTCCGGGGTGAGTGGGGTCTAGGTTCGCCTGCCGAATTTGCGCGCGTGTTCCGGAGACGTTTCCGTGCGGTGAACAGGGTGCTACGGACCTTCGATGCGGAGCGGCACGCGCGCATGTAGACTCGCCAGCGCATATCACCCGCGCCCCGAGAGGGTGCGGCTGGAGGAAGCCCCTTTGAAAGTTGGTTCAGGATTTGGCGGCGGCTGGCTAACAGCCGTTGCGGAACAAGCGCGAAGGGCCGAGGAACTCGGCTACGACTTCGCGAGCACGCCCGAAACGCAGCACGATTCGATCCTCGCGGCCACCCTTGCGGCAGCGAATACCGAGAAGCTGGAGATCCAGACCAGCGTTACCATCGCCTTCCCGCGCAGCCCTACGGTGCTCGCCATGGAAGCGTGGGACATCCAGCACCTGAGCAAGGGCCGCTTCGTGATGGGCCTTGGCTCGCAGGTGAAGGGCCACAACCAGCACCGCTTCAGCACCGACTGGCCCGGCGCCCCGGCAACCCGGATGAAGGAATACATCCGGATGCTTCACGCGGTCTGGGATTCGTTCCAGAACGGGACGAAGCCTGAGTACATCGGCAAGTACTACCACTTCACGCTCATGACCCCGAACTTCAATCCCGGCCCCATCGACTATCCGCGCCCGAAGGTCGGTCTCGCCCTGGTCGGCGATGCCATGGCGCGTGTCGCCGGCGAAGTCGCCGACGTGGTCATGCCGCACGGGTTCATGACCGACAAGTACATGCGCGACGTGGTCCTTCCGAACGTTGCCATTGGGCTGAAGCGAAGCGGCCGCACCTGGACCGATATCGAGATCTCCGGCGGCGGCTTCACCGTCTTCGGGGAGACCGAGTCGGAGATCGAACAGGGTCTCGACCGGCTCCGCCAGCCCATCTCGTTCTACGGCTCAACTCGCAGCTACCACGAGGTGTTCGAGGTCCATGGCCTCAAGTCGTTGGGCATGCAGCTCCACGAGCTTTCGCTGCAAGGCAAGTGGGACGAAATGCGCCGCGTGATCCCGGAGGACGTCCTCCGGGTGTTCGCTCAAACGTCGACTTACGACAAGCTGCCGGAATTCGTCTCGGCGAACCGGGAGTACGCGAGCCGCCTTGGGCTTGGCCTGCCGGCCGCCACGCCAGAGCAGCGCGAGCGGGCCGCTCACGTTCTCAAAGAAGTGCGGAAGGTCGAAGTGCCCCGGGTGCCCCGCGGCATGGAGGACCTTTCCAAGGTCGGCGCCTAGAAGCCTCACAGGCCGATAGTGCGTAGGCGCCTCCGTTTGGGGGCGCCTACTTCTTTTCGAGAGCTTCGATCCGGCCGTAGAGGTCCGCATCAACGGCCCGGTGGCCGAGCACGTAGCCTGCGAGGACCCCGAGCCCGCCAACGATTCCCCCGGCGATCGCCAGCCAACCCGTATCGTTCGCCGCTCCAACGCCAAGGGCGATGATCCCCGCCGCAGCGACCAGCCAGCCAATAGACGGCTCTGTGTGCCCCTCTTCGCGTTCGTGAATGGATGACAGGAAAGCGCCAACGATTTGTCGCATGTGCACACCTCCTCCGGTGTGGGCGCGACGCTAGCC
>CALFYR010000773.1 GCA_937954195.1 uncultured Dehalococcoidia bacterium | reverse complement strand
AGCGCGCGGTCTGTCCTCCAGGAAGCGGTCGAGGAAGGCATCAACTGCGGGAACCAGCGGAACGTGGCGTATGCCACCGCCTCACTTGGCGACGCCGAGCTGGCGCTTGGGCACTACCAGGTGGCCCGCGAGCACTACGAGGAAGCCATCCGCATCTGCGCGACTGACGCACTCGATGAGACCCTCGCCGCCCTTTCCATCGCAGGCCTTTCGTCGGCCTTCCTCGGTCTTGGCGATCTCCAGCAAGCCGACTTCTTCTCCCGGCGCGCGCTGCTCGTCGCGATTAGCTCCGCGAATGACTACGAACTGGCCACCTGCAAGCTGCAGCACGCCGCAGTCGAGTTTGCGGCCGGGAATCACGCGGCAACCATCGCCAACGCGACTGAGGCTGCGACGCTCTACGAAACCATGGACGTTCCGCGTTCGGTCGCCGCGGCGCACTACCGCGTGGCGATGGCGCACTTCAAGGCGAACCGGAAGCAGGAAGCGCAGGAATCGTTGCTGCGTTGCGCCTCAGTCCTCTCAGAGCCGTGGATGGCCGGTGTGCTGGTCCCGCTGGTTCGGGAGAACCCGATGTTTGCCCAATGGGCAGCGTCGCGGCCCGTTTCAGGCACCGTCATGCGGGAGCTGCTCGAACGCCAGAGCTTCGCAGTACTCGCCCCGGCGCCGGAAGAGCCATCCGTCGAGCAGGCCCGCGGCCGCTGGCCACGCGTTAGCGCGCGCAGCCTGGGCACGGTGAGTGTCGCCGTCGGCGGCCGCGAAGTTTCTGACGAGCAATGGGCAAGCGCCCGGGCAAAGGAGATGTTCTTCCTCTTCCTGGCGAACCGCGCCGGAATTCGCAAGGAAGAAGCCGTCGAGTACCTCTATCCCGACCTGCCTCGGGAGAAGACCAACAGCGCCTTCCATTCGAACCTGTATCGCGTCCGGAAGGCGCTCTACCAGGACAGCGTCATCAAGCGCGATGGCGCCTATGTGCTCAACCCGGAAGGGACGTTCGAATGGGACGTCGAGCAGTTCCGCGAAGCCATTGACCGCGGGCGAAAGTCGCCAGCCGGCTCCCGCGAGCGCGCCGTCGCTTTCCAGCAGGCGCTGGAGATGTATGCCGGTCCGTTCGCTGAGGCCTTCCATTCCGAATGGGCAGCGGCCCAGCGCGCTCAGCTCGAACAAGAAGCGCAGGAATCGCTTGCGCTGCTCGCTGGTTACTTTGCGAGCCGAAGTGACTTTGAGTCCGCGGCCGCCTGCATGGAACGCGTCCTGCGCTCGGATCGCCTGAACGAAGAAGCAGCGTACGAACTCGCGACCTACCGCAGCCGTGCAGGACACACCGTGCAGGCCCTTCGTTTCATCGATGACTATGGAGCGCGATACCAGGAGGAGCTCGGTGAAGCTCTGCCTGACCGCTTCTGGAAGCTTCGCGCGGACATTGCGTCAGGAATTGCTGTGTAAACCCACCAGTTGCCGTGCCTGACCGCCTATCGCGAGAATTTCGCGAGAATCGGTGGGCTACCCTCCGCAGCAGAAATACATCTGCTGTTCCTGGAGGGACGAGAACATGGCACGCATCCTTTCTACGCTTGTCGCAGTTGCCTCGCTGGCAATCATCGCCGTTGCTGGCGCCGCTCCGTACCAGTCCTGGTAAGCAATGCAGAAGCACCGGCCGGGCCGCTGCGGCGGATTCCGGTTAGAATCGCCCATACGTTGAAACGTGTGGGCGATTCGTGGTTTTTGGCCGCCGCGGCGGTCATGTTCGTCGGCCAGCAGGTGGCCATCCGCTTCGTGCCCACCGATGGCGTTGCCGGCGGGTTCAGAAGAACTCTGTTCTTCGTCACGACGGTCATCCTGGTCGGGCTCGCGCTTCACTTTCGCCGGTTCTGGGGAGCATGGCTGGTAGCTGCTGGCATTCTCATGAACCTGATTCCTATGGCCGCCCATCGGGGCTCAATGCCCATCGACTATGAAATCCTCGCCGGGTCCGGCGCGTTCTAACTCACCGAGGACGACATCGGCG
>CALFYR010000772.1 GCA_937954195.1 uncultured Dehalococcoidia bacterium | reverse complement strand
TGGGGGTGGGGGGTTGGGGTGGGGCGTTTACTGGGGTGGGCGCTTTTGGGGGGTTTGGGGGGGCGTTAGGTTGGGCTGGGCCAGCGGCCACGGAGGGCCGCGACTACGGTGGGCTGGGGAAATGGGAGGGAAGTGGATCTGCTGGAGTTGGCGTGGGGTGGTGGATGATGGGGCCATGTACACACCACCGAACAACCGGAACGATGACCCGGCGGAGTTGTTGGCGTTTATGCGGCGGTATTCGTTTGCCACGCTGGTTACTTCGTGTGGCGGGTTGATGGCGACGCATCTGCCCGTGAGCGTGAGCGAGCGGGAGGGGCGGTTCCGGGTGACGGGGCATCTTTCGCGGGCGAACCCGCAGTGGGGGAACCTGTCGCTGGGGGAGGCGTTGGTGGTGTTCGCGGAGCCGCATGGGTATGTCTCGCCTTCGAACTACCCGGAGGGGATGTGGGTGCCGACCTGGAACTACGTGGCGGTGCACGCGTACGGAGCGCCCGCGCTGATCGAGGGTCGCGAGGAGACGCTGGCGGTGCTGCGGGAGATGGTGGCGGCGACGGAGCCGGGCTACGGGGCGGTGTTCGCGGGTTACCCCGAGGAGTGGGTGGACGCGAAATTGAAGGGAATCGTGGCGTTCGAGATGGAGGTCACGCGGATAGAGAGCCGGTGGAAGCTGAGCCAGGAGAAGCCGGAGACGACGCGCGAGCGGATCGCGCAGGAACTTTCCTCCGGGGATGGGGCGAGCCGGGAGCTGGCGGCGTTCATGCGGGCTTCGCTGCGGAAGGAGGCGGCGGTATGAGCGAGCGGCCAGAGTGGATCCAGGACATTCACGCGATTGCGGCGGGGATCGACCGGGGCGGGCGCATCCCCTACCGGGTGGTGTTCAAGCACGGGACGCTGGAGGCGGGGGTGTACACGCCCGGCGAGCGCGACCCTCAGCAGCCCCATACCAGGGACGAGGCGTACATCGTGGTTTCGGGGAGCGGGACGTTCGTGAATGGTGAGGAACGGGCGAGCTTCGGGCCGGGGGACTTCATCTTCGTGCCGGCGGGGAGGGTGCACCGCTTCGAGGAGTACACGCCGGACCTGGTGGTCTGGGTGGTGTTCTACGGGCCGGAGGGCGGCGAGTAGGGGCGGGAGGGACATGTTGCAAGGGCTTTGAAAGCCAGAGCGAGGCCTTCGAAACGCGCATAACGTGGACCTGTTTGTAGCGTGATTGGGTGGCCCGGCGAACCGGCGACGGACGGTGACCGGGCTGAGAACGCCCATGAGTCACTACACACGCATGAACGAATCCGCACGGAAATACCTGCTGCTCGGCCGTAGGCCAAAGCAGCACACGTCCCGCAAGACGACTGGACTGCTGTTATTCGCGGCGACCGCACTTGGCGCGGTGGCGCTTGTCTTCGCGGTGGCCGTTGGGACATTGCTGGCGCTGTACCGGACGACGACCAACGCGCATCCGCCACTGGCGGAGCAGCTGGTGATCCGGGGCGCCGGGATCACGCAGGTGTTCGACCGGCACGACGTGCCGATCGGCGTGTTGAACAACCCGAATACACCGATTGTGGCGCCGGTGGCGCTGGACGAGGTATCGCCGCACATCATCGAGGCTACGGTTTCGACGGAGGACGACTCGTTCTGGGAGCACCCGGGATTCGACCTCGAGGGGCTGGCGCGTGCGGGGTGGACGACGTACGTGGTGGGGGATTCGACGACGGGCGGTTCGACGATCACGCAGCAGCTGGTGAAGAACGCGTACTTCACGACGGACTGTTCGGAAGTGAACGGCGTGCTGCAGTGCTGGGCGCCACGGACACTGGAACGGAAGCTCCACGAGATCCTGCTTTCGATCGAGGCGGAGGGAGAGTACTCGAAGGAGCAGATCCTGCAGTGGTACCTGAACTCGATCTCGTATTCGGGGCGGTACGTTGGCGTGGAGGCGGCATCGCGCGGGTACTTCCGGAAGTCGGCGGCGGACGTGACGCTGGCGGAGGCGGCGCTCCTGGCGGGTATTCCCTCCGCGCCGACGGTGTACAACCCGCGAACGAACTGCGAGGTGGACCCGACGACAGAAGCATGCATCGTCGATGAGCAGGGGCGGACGATCCTTGCGGGCGAGGCGAAGGCGCGGCAGGAGTACGTGCTGAACCTGATGGTGGAGCACGGGCGCATAAGCGAGGAACTTGCCGCGGCGACGATCGCTGAGACGGTGTACATCCACTCGGACGTGAACGATAACCGGGCGTCGGCGTTTATCGACGACCAGGTGGCGCCGCGGCTGGTGCGGATGTGCCAGGCGGGCCTGCTGACGCTCACCGAGGGCGCCCGGGACTGCGTGCAGAGCGTTCACAGCGCGGGGTACCGGGTGACGACGACGATTGACTGGGCGCTGAACCAGCAGGCGCTGGCGTTCGTGAACCAATACGTGAACCAGGGACTGGAAGCGGGCTGCGACTGCCACAACGGTTCGGTTGTTTCGATCGACCCGACGACGGGGCAGGTGATTGTGTACGTGCCAAACCGGGACCGGACGTGGGTATCGGACCCGCGGGTGGCGGGCAATATCGACCAGGCGGCGGAGATCCACCAGCCGGGCTCGTCGTTCAAGCCGGCGGTGTACCTGGCGTGGATGGACCGGTTGAACAAGACACCGATGAGCGTGCTCTGGGATACGAACCCGCTGGACCTGATTGAGGACCCGGAGGAACCGGAGGACCAGGTGACGATCATCAACCCGGGCAGTTCGAGGAGCCGGGGGCTGGTGAGCGCGCGGGCGGCGCTTGGCGGTTCGCAGAACGTGCCGGCGTTCCGGGCGGCGCAGGAGGCGGGCATCGACAACGTGATCGCGGTGGCGAAGGCGCTTGGTATCACGACGCTCGAGCAGCGGTTCGACCCGACGTTCCGGCACCACCCGGACGTGATCTATGGGCCATCGATCGCGACGGGCGGAGCGAACGTGCGGCCCTTCGATATGGCCTACATGAACGCGACGATCGCGAACATGGGGACGATGGTTGGTGTGCCGACCTACGCCTCGACACTGGAGGTGGAGGACGCGCTTTCGGTGACGGGCGCTGAAGGGGAGGACCTGGAGCGGGCGCTGAACCAGCGGGAGGCGTTCCTGCTGGGCCACCTGCGGTTGCCGGACACGCGGCCGCTCGACCCTGTGGTCGTGCTGCGGGTGGAATCGATCGACGGCGAGGTGGTGTATGAGCACGGCGACGACCTGCAGCGCATCCAGACGGTGGACGCGGGTTCGGTGTGGATGTTGCACAGCATCATGTCGGACTGCACGGCGCGGTTCCTGATCTGGAGCTGCGGGACGAGCAACGAGGACACGCGGCTGGACGTGTTCGCGAATGGCGTGCGCGTGCCGGGCGGAGTGAAAACCGGGACGCAGCAAGCGCCGACGAGCCACAAGGACACGCTGGAGACGTGGGTTACCGGGTATTCCCGGTACCTGGCGACGGTGGTGTGGATCGGGAACGCGGACAAGTCGCCGGTGCAGGACGGGCCGGGGGCGGGGTATGCGAGCGCGCGGGCGGCGCTGTTCCTCTACAAGCACTGGATGAGCTACTACCACGAAGTGCTGCAGTCGCTGGGCGCGTTCGAGACGCCGGCGGGGTTTGAGGACCTGCAACCGGGCAATGTGACAGAGGACTGGTTCCAGTCGTCGGCGATGGAACGAGGGGGTGGCGGCTGCTACTCGCGGGTGAAGACGTGGCAGCGGACGGACGTGGACTACAACGGCGGGGACTGCCAGAAACGGCACTGCATCGAACCGCCGGAGTTCAAGAAGGACGAGGCGATCAAGCTGGCCCTGGCGTTCCGCATCCCGGCGTGTGGAGTTGAACTGCCGCCCGAGGAGACGGAAACCCC
>CALFYR010000771.1 GCA_937954195.1 uncultured Dehalococcoidia bacterium | reverse complement strand
GTGCGGAGGTTCTCATCCTTTCCGGCCGGGGTGTGGATCGGGAGCATGCACCAGTTCCGTCGCTGCTTGCTGTGGCGGGACTCCACAATCACCTTGTCCGCGAAAAGACGCGCACCCAGGTCGGGCTCATCGTCGAAACCGGTGATGCCCGGGAAGTCCACCACTTCGCGCTGCTGATCGGGTACGGGGCCGGTGCCATCAACCCGTACCTCGCCCTCGACTCCCTCGAGCAGGTGAAGCGCGACGGCTACATCGACATCGACATTTCCCTGCACGACCTCCAGCACAACTACTTGAAGGCGATCAAGAAGGGTGTTGTGAAGGTGATGTCCAAAATGGGCATCTCGACGATTCACAGCTACCGCGGCGCCCAGATTTTCGAAGCTATCGGGCTGAACGAGCAGCTCATCGACACCTACTTCACGAAGACCGTCTCCCGGATCGGCGGGATCGGCATCGAAGAGATAGCTGTCGAGGCGCTCGCTCACCACGCTCGCGCGTACCCGGAACGTGACGGCGGCCTCGATGAACTGCGGTGGGGCGGCCAATACCAGTGGCGGCGCGACGGCGAGTACCACCTGTTCAATCCGGACACGGTGTTCAAGCTGCAACACGCCACTCGCACGGGTCAGTCCAAGATCTTCCGCGAGTACACAAGACTCGTTGACGAACAGAGCGAGCGAATGTGCACGCTCCGCGGAATGTTCGAATTCAAGCCGGACCGTGCTCCGATCCCGATCGACGAAGTGGAACCGGCCGAGGCTATCTTCCACCGGTTCGCGACTGGTGCGATGTCCTTCGGTTCGATCAGCGCGGAAGCGCACGAGACGCTCGCCATCGCAATGAACCGCATCGGCGGGAAGAGCAACACGGGTGAGGGCGGCGAAGACCGTCGCCGCTTCACAGCGGACGCCAACGGCGACCTTCGCCGTAGCGCCATCAAGCAGGTCGCATCGGGCCGTTTCGGTGTCACCAGCGAGTACCTGGTGAACGCCGACGAGATCCAGATCAAGATGGCCCAGGGCGCGAAGCCCGGTGAAGGCGGCCAGCTGATGGGCAACAAGGTCTGGCCGTGGATCGCTGAGGTACGGCTTACCACCCCCGGCGTTAGCCTCATCAGCCCACCGCCTCACCACGACATCTACTCGATCGAGGACCTCGCCCAGCTCATTCACGACCTCAAGAACTCCAATCCGCGGGCGCGTATCAGCGTGAAGCTGGTGGCAGAGGTTGGGGTCGGTACGGTCGCGGCCGGTGTCGCGAAGGCGAAGTCGGACCTGGTCCTCATCAGCGGCCACGACGGCGGCACCGGAGCCAGCCCGCTCACATCGCTCAAGCATGCTGGCGCCCCATGGGAACTCGGGCTCGCCGAAACCCAGCAGACCCTGGTCATGAACAAGCTCCGCGACCGAATCGTCGTCCAGGTGGACGGCCAGATGAAGACCGGCCGCGATGTGGTGATCGGCGCACTCCTTGGCGCCGAAGAGTTTGGTTTCGCCACCGCGCCGCTCGTGGTGATGGGGTGCATCATGATGCGCGTCTGCCACCTCGATACGTGCCCGGTTGGTATTGCGACGCAGAACCCGCAGCTGCGCGAGAAGTTCACCGGCCAGGCCGACCACGTGGTGAACTTCTTCCAGTTCATCGCCGAGGAGATCCGGGAGTACATGGCGCAGCTCGGCTTCCGAACGTTCGACGAGATGGTTGGACGAAGCGACCTGTTGGACGTCCGGCGGGCTGTGGATCACTGGAAGGCCCAGGGGCTCGACCTTTCCGCCATCCTCTACCGCCCCGAAGTGGACGCGAGCGTCGCCACGCATCGCGTGACGACCCAGGACCACGGCATTGACAAGGCCCTGGACAACGAACTCATCCGGCTCTGCGCGCCGGCGCTCGACCAGGGCGAGCGTGTAGACCTGAACCTGGAGATACGGAACGTGAACCGCACGGTCGGGACAATGCTCGGTTCGGAACTTACACGCCGGCACGGTTTCGCCGGGCTGCCCGACGACACCATCACGATCAACTTCCATGGTTCAGCTGGGCAGTCGTTCGGCGCGTTCGTCCCGAACGGGATCACGCTCAAGCTCGAGGGAGACACAAACGACTACGTGGGCAAGGGCCTTTCCGGAGGCAAGCTGATTGTCTTCCCGCCCAAGAATGCGACGTTCGTCCCTGAGGAGAACATCGTTATCGGCAACGTCGCGCTCTATGGCGCGACGAGCGGCGCGGCGTTCTTCCGGGGGGTCGCGGGCGAACGCTTCATGGTCCGAAACAGCGGCGCCGTTGGCGTTGTCGAAGGCACCGGCGACCACGGCTGCGAATACATGACCGGTGGCCGGGCGGTGATCATCGGCAAGACCGGCCGCAACTTCGGTGCCGGCATGAGCGGCGGCATCGCGTACATCTTCGATGAGGACGGCGATTTCCACACACGCTGCAACATGGAGATGGTTGGCCTCGAACCGGTGAGCGAACACGAGGATCTGGACCTCATCCAGGGGCTCCTTGAGCGGCATGTGGAGTACACGGGAAGCACTGTGGCCCAACGCATCCTCGTGGGCTGGCCCGAACTGGCGAAGAAGTTCGTGAAGGTCATGCCCAAGGAGTACCGCCGCGTGCTCGAAGAGCGGCGGCTGGAATCAGAACGCCGCCAGGCCGAGGCAGCCGCGAACACCACGACAACGGAGGCAGCGGTTCGTGGCTAAACCGACCGGATTTCTCGAGTTCACCCGAGCAACACCCACCCGGCGCCCCGTAGGCCAGCGAGTGCACGACTGGCTGGAAGTCTATGAAGACTTCCCCGTCGAAGACCTGAAGAAGCAGGCAGCCCGATGCATGGATTGCGGCATCCCGTTCTGCCACCAGGGTTGCCCGCTGGGCAACATCATCCCCGACTGGAACGACCTCGTGTACCGCGACAAGTGGCACGAGGCCATCGACCGCCTGCACGCGACGAACAACTTCCCCGAGTTCACCGGCCGGCTCTGCCCGGCACCGTGCGAGGCCGCCTGCGTCCTGGGAATCAACAATGACCCGGTCACGATCAAACAGGTCGAACTCGAAATCATTGAGTACGCCTGGGAGCACGGGTGGGTTGCGCCCGAACCACCGGAGGTGAAGACGGGCAAGACGGTCGCCGTGATTGGTTCGGGTCCAGCCGGACTTGCCGCCGCGCAGCAGCTGGCACGCGCCGGGCACGATGTCACGTTATTCGAGCGCGACGACCGGATCGGGGGTCTCCTGAGGTACGGCATTCCCGACTTCAAGATGCAGAAAGAGTTCATCGACCGCCGGCTCGCGCAGATGGAGGCCGAGGGTGTGACCTTCCGGCCCGGCGTGAACGTCGGCGTCGATATCGACGCGCGGGAACTGCTGACCCAATTCGACGCGGTCTGCCTTTCCGGCGGGGCGACACACGCCCGCGACCTCGAAGTGCCGGGCCGGGAGCTCGAAGGCACGTACCTCGCCATGCACTACCTGCCAATGCAGAACAGGCGCAACGCAGGCGATGAAATCCCCGACGACGCGTTCATTAGCGCGAAGGGCAAGCGTGTCATCATTCTCGGTGGTGGTGATACCGGGGCGGACTGCCTCGGGAC
>CALFYR010000770.1 GCA_937954195.1 uncultured Dehalococcoidia bacterium | reverse complement strand
GCACGGCAAGGGCGGCGAGGTCGGCCGCGGGATCGATGGCCCAAAGGACGTCGATGTAGGCCTCGCTGATGGCGGTATCGACGCTGACGCGGGCATACCGTCGTCGCCGCGGACGGACTGGATGGGCCGCCAGAACTGGTAATGGTACTTCGCATCGAAGCAGGCAATGATCGCGTCGGTTACGCCGGTGGAGACCATGGCCAGGTAGCGAGAGGAATCGACCAGGTCCAGGTTTCGTTCGGCTATGAAGCGCCGGAACGATTTGTGCGGCTGGTGCGCAGGCTGTTCTGAGTAGTACTGGCCGATGTCGGTTTGTTCCTGCGTGCGGACCGTGCTTGTGGCACTGCCGTAGTCCCGGACTTCGTTAAAGGCGGCGACCCATTCCGGGCTATCCAGCGCCGGGGGCGGGCCGGGCCGGAACTGCGAGGCGGATGGGAACGTGAGCGGGGTCGCGTGCGGCGCCCACGTGGCGATTGGCGGCGTGGGCGAGGTCGGTTCCCACGCGCCAGGCGGGAGTTTGCCATCCGGGCCGGGTTGGACTCGCGGTGTGTATGGCACTCCAGGAGTCATTTGGCTTGCGAGCGGGAGGGCCACAGCGGCGGCCGCGGCGGCCTCGCCGATAACCACCCCCTCGGTTTTCGCTGCGCCATCCGGAATCGCCGCCATGTGGCTGGCGTAGAGCGCGTCAGCATCGGCGGTGAGTGCCGGGAGGAGCGTGAGTACGGCGCGGTGGGCGGCGGTGGCCGCGGCCGCCTCGGCCGAGGCGTTGGGGTTGCGCGCACCGTTGTAGGCGAAGGGTTCAAAACGTCCTTCAACGGTCACGACTGCGTCGTAGATGGCGATGTGCATGAGCGCGACATTTCCCATTGCCTCGAGCGGCCCCATGGGTACGGCAATGGCGAGCGCGTTCCATTCGCTGACGATGGTGGAATCGGACGTTTGGGCATGGGCCGGCGCACCGCTGGTGAGCATGGCGGCTGCCATGACGAATACCGCGATGACCGCTCCGAGCCGGACAGTAGTGGATGTACCTGCTTGCATAGCGTTCTGTTCCTCCCTGGGGATCGGAGCCGGGCTAGCACGAGCAACCAGGGATTCCACGGCTTCGCCCGGCCGACGCAGTGTTTTCGACGGGGCAGGGCGAGGCATCGGCGGATCCGCCCAACTTCCAGAAGATGGGTATGGGTAGATCGCCGTAGCGCGAATTCAGCGGACGCAGGGCGCCATCCGCACGGGGATTCCCTGATTCGAATGGGCGATGTGCCATCTTGCCGTTCAGCGGCGGCGGCAAAGCGCCGAATGTCTAGACGTGACACGCAAGGACGCTGCTGAATTGCTGACCCGGATCGACGAGCTCCCCCCGCTGCCGGCGGTGGCGGCGCGCGTCATGAGCATGGCGGAGGACGACCGCACGAGCGCGATGGACCTCGCCCAGGTACTGGCGACGGACCAGGCGCTGACGGCGAAGCTGATTCGCATCAGCAACTCCGCGTACTACGGGTTCGCGCGGCGGATCAGCACGGTCCGCGAAGCGGTGGTGATGCTGGGGTTTAAGCAGGTGCGGCAGGTGGCGGTTGGCGCAAGCCTGATGAACACCTTTAAGCGCGGCGCGCCCGGTGACCCGTTCGACCTGGACCTGTTCTGGGGACATAGCGTGGCGGTGGCCGTTGCGGCGGAAGGGCTGGCGAAGAAGAGCTTCGCGGTGAAGCCGGAAGATGCGTTCACGGCCGGCATCCTGCACGACATCGGCAGGCTGGTGCTGCGGCAGGTGATGCCGGACGAGTTCGCGCAGGCGGTGCACGTGGCCCGGACGGGAGAGCTCACGCTGCACGATGCGGAGTTGGAGTTCACCGGCTATTCGCACGATGACGTGGGCCGGGTGCTGGGCGACCAGTGGAAGTTCCCCGGGCACCTGGTGGAAGCGGTGCAATGCCACCACGATGAAACGCTGACGGCTTCGGCCGACGGGCTGCCGGGGGTCGTGGCGCAGGCCGACCGGCTCATCCTGCACTACGGCCTGTACTGCGGGTACGACCTGGAGGACGGCGAACTGCTCCCGGTGCCGGCAGACCTGGCGGCGGTGGAACAGTCGTGCGGGGGCATTGAGCGGGTGTTGAACCGGGCGTTCTCGTTCATCGAGAGTGCGAGCGGGACGCCGGATAACTGGTACGCGCGGGCGAGCTAGTCGCGCTGGTAGCCGCTGTCGCGCAGCCTGCGCCAGACTTCGCCGCTGGCCGAGTAGCGTTCCATGAGGAACGGGTAGACCGCGGGGATCTGAAACAGCTCTTCCATGCACAGCTGCGCGAGGAAGCGATCGAGGACGGCGGGTGTCTCGTCGGGATCGACCATGTCGATGACGAGGCCGGCTTCGTAGCCGCCGGCCGCGGCGGGCATCCCCGCGGCCTGGGAGGCGACGATTCCCTTTTCGACGAGTGATTCGACCGTTGCCTTGAGTTCGGTTCGGAACTCGCGCGTTACGTGGATGCCGTCCGGTCCGAGGTAGGTGTCTTTCGCGCCAGTCTCGGCGAGCGCCGCGACAACGGCCGTCACGTGGTCGACGCGGAAGGTATCGCTGCCGGCTGAGCGCGAGGGCGGGAGCCCAACGGAGAGGACGCCGAGGAGCGCGCGCTCGAGCGGGGCGAGGTCTTCGGGGTTGAAGGCGGTCATGGGTTTCAGGGTATCGCAGGGCAACGGTAGGTGAAGGTGGGCGTGCCGCAAACGCGGGAGCCCGTGCTGGCCTACAATCCGCGGACTACGGCGCAGGAGCACACGCATGGCAGAAATCCGCCACCACAACGTCCACACGAACGGCATTTCGATGCACGTCGCCGAGGCAGGCACGGGATTCCCGGTGGTGATGCTGCATGGATGGCCCGAGCTGTGGTTTTCGTGGCGGCACCAGGTTCACGCGCTGGCGGATGCCGGGTTCCGGGCGATCGCTCCGGACATGCGCGGCTACGGTGATACGGACGCGCCGGCCGACCCGGCGCAGTACACGATGAAGATCCTGTGCGCGGACATCGCCGGGCTGCTCGATGCGCTGGAGATCGATAAGGCCGTCATCATCGGACATGACTGGGGCGGCGCGGTGTTGTGGCAGATGGCGCTGCGCTACCCGGAACGTGTTGAGCGGCTCATTGGGTTAAACACGCCGTATGCGCCGGGCGGGGGGAACATCCCGACGAGCGTGGCCCTGCGGGAGTACCACGGCCTGACGGACGAGACGTTCTATATGCGCTACTTCCAGACGGACGCCGCACAGCGGGAGTTCGAGGCGGACGTCCGCACGAACCTGCGCAAGGTGTTCATGGACTACACACGGTCGGAGGACTTCACGACGTTCATGAAGGTTGGGGGCGATGGGAGCGGGGTGTTCAGGAACATCTCGAGGACGGACACGTTCCTGACGGAGACGGAACTGAATGTGTACGCGGAAGCGTTCGAGAAGACCGGCATACGTGGGGGACTGAACTGGTACCGCGGCGCCGACCTGAACATCCACGAGACCGATGCGCCGAAGGGTCCGCTCATCACGGGCATCCCGGCAATGATGGTCACCGCGGGGCACGACACGATCCTGAAGCCGGAGATGGCGGCGGCGATGCCTGCGCTCATTCCGGGGATACGGATGGAGCACATCGAGAACTGCATGCACTGGACGCAACAGGAGCACCCGGACGAGGTGAACGCCCTCATCCTGGACTTCCTGAAGGACCTTGCAGAGAAGCCGGCCTAGGAGGTTCGGTTGCGGAACTTCGTGACGTACATCCGGAAGCGGCGAAGTGCGGGGAACCAGCGGTAGATCATGTCCATGTGGGGCACCATCAGTCGGGGATAAAGCCCACCATACGCCTTTGAAATGGGTTGGCAAGGAGTTCGGTTGATACGACTGGCTACGATCGACGACTCGGTCGCGCTGGCGACCATCCATTCGGAGGGGTGGCAGGCGGCCTATCGGCACATTTTTCCGCCGGAGGCGCTCGCCTATCGGAGCGTCGAGGTGAGGGAAGCGGAGTTCCGGGAAGGGTTCGAAGAGGATGCGCCGGAGACGCGCATCTGGGTCAGCGAACGTGACGGGGGTGTGGTGGGGTTTGCGTACACACGGCCGGGTGCGGACGAGGACATCCCCGGCGGCGGCGAATTGAAGCTGTTCTACGTGGCGCCGGCGCTGAAGGGTGGAGGTATTGGGCTGGAACTATTCGAGCACGCGATCGGGGACCTGCGGGCGCGAGGATACGAACCGTATCTCTACACCTTGAAGGAGAACCACGCCGCGCGGACATGGTACGAACGCCGGGGATGGCGACCCGACGGCGCGACGATGCCGTGGTCGGCGGAGTACCCGGATATTCTTGAGGTGCGGTATCGGCCGGGGGACTGAGGCTAGCCGCAGCCAGCGGGCGGGCAGCAGATATCGGCGGTGAAGCGCGCGAGCCACTGGATCGCCTCAGGTTCGAGGCAGTAGCACGCGGTCGGGCCTTCGAGGGTGCCGCGTATGAGGCCCGCTTCCTTGAGCACCTTCAGGTGCTGGGAGACGGTGGACTGGGCGAGCGGCAGGACATCGACGAGGTCGGAGACGCAGGCCTGGCGGCGGGCGAGTTCGGAGATGATGCGGACGCGTGCGGGGTTGCCGAGGGCACGGAAGATATCCGCGGCGCGTTCTTCATCGGTGGAGAGAGCGATGGCTTTC
>CALFYR010000769.1 GCA_937954195.1 uncultured Dehalococcoidia bacterium | reverse complement strand
CGGAGTGCGCTGCGCTGGCGCACGCTGAGCGATTTGCCGAGCTTGGCTTCGACGAGCCATGCGAGCGTGAGATCGAGGTTGTCGCCGCCGAGCAGGAGATGCTTGCCCACCGCCGTGCGGGTGAACTGCACGCGGTCGCCTTCGCGATTGACGCGGATCACGGTGAAGTCGCTGGTGCCGCCGCCGACGTCGCAGATGAGCACGGTCTGTCCATCGAAGAGCGCCTTCTGCGATTGCGAAAGATGATTGGCGATCCAGGAGTAGAAGGCGGCTGCGGGCTCTTCGAGCAGAGTCAGGTTTTCGATGCCGGCCTGGCGCGCGGCATCGACGGTGAGCTCGCGGGCTTCTTCATCGAAGCTCGCCGGGACGGTGAGCACGACGTCCTGTTGGGCGATGGGGAGATCGGGGTGCGTGGCATTCCACGCTTCGCCGAGATGGGCCACGATTCTGGCCGAGACTTCGACGGGGGACATGACACGTCCGCCTTCCTGGGCATCCCAGGGAAGGATCTTGGCGGTGCGGTCGGCTTCGGCGTTCGACAGCCAGCTTTTGGCGGAGTGGACGGAGCGCGTGGGCACGAGCGCGCCCTGTTCGCGGGCATAGGTGCCAACGACCTGTGTGTCGCCGAGATAGAGGAAGGAGGGCAGGGTGCGAAGGGCCTCGGTGCGGCCTTCGGCGACTACCTGCGGGACGTTGAGCACATGAATGGGAGGATAGTCGGCTTCACCCGCTTCGCGCGGGTCAATGAAGGCGAGGGCTGAATTGGTGGTGCCGAGATCGATTCCGATGTTCACTTAGGCTACCCGTTCTCTGACGTTGAATTCGAGTTTCCAGCGGCGTCCATCCTTGGCGACGCAGAAGAGTTGGAGGACTCCGGTTTCGGTGACGTTCGACTCAAGGCCGACGCGCACGAGTTCTCCGGTTTGTCCTTCGAGGGTGACTTCGATGGGGGCGAGCTCTTCGAGTTCTTCGGGGGCCCATTGATCGAGCATTTCGCCGGGCGTGTCGTTCTTGCGGGAGGACGAGCAGAAGAAGCGGAAATCGGCGGGTTCACCGACGATGAGTCCGAACTCGCGATCGGGGTAGGCGTGCGAAGTGCCTTCTTCCATGCCGAAGGGGACGACGGTGAGCGCTTTCATCGGCGGAGGCATGCCGGGGATGGCGGGCATGGCGGTTTCGATGCCGACGTAGTAGGTGCGTGGCACGCCACCGCGGATGCGGACGCCTTTGCCGCGGCGGGCGAGGCCGTAGTAGGTGGCTCCGCGGGAAACCGCATGCATGAGATCTTCGCCGAGCAGCGGCTGTGCATCATCCATGCCTTCGGCTTTGAGCCAGCCGTTGAGCACTTCGAGCAGGCGCTTGCGGATGACGTTGGCGCGCAGTACGCCGCCGTTGAACAGGACGTGGGTTGGGGCGGCGAGTCCGCTGGCTGTGCGGCGGACGGAGCCATGTTCGGCGGCGGCGGCCTGCTGGCGCAGGAAGCGAGCGAGTTGGCGCGTGATGGCTGCGTCGGAAGCGTAGGGCAATCCGATTTCCTGGAGTGCGACGCGGCGCTGGCGCAGGGGCATGTCGTTACTCGAAACTTCGGGGAGGAAGCCATCGAGTACGGTGCGCTCCACGTCTTCCTTGAGGAGCTTGGCTTTGATGGTGCCGCCGATGAGGCCGGTGCCGCGGCCGAGCAGGGTGATGGCGAAGTCCGATGCTTTGTTGTCTTCGGCGAGCAGCTTCTCTTTGCCCTGGCGGCATTGCTGCCAGAGGGCGTGAAACTGCATCATGTCGAGCTTGGTGTTTTTGGCGGCGAGTTGTTGTTCGACGTGGCGGGCGAGTGCGAGATCGACGTTATCGCCGCCGAGGAGGATGTGATCGCCGACGGCGGCACGTTCGAGGTTCAGTTCGCCGTTGCGCTCTGTGACGGCGATCAACGTGAAGTCGGTGGTGCCGCCACCGATGTCGATGACGAGGATGAGATCGCCGACGTTGACGCGTTCACGCCAATCGGGGTGGCGTTCGAGCCATGCGTAAAAGGCGGCCTGCGGCTCTTCGAGGAGGGTTACGGTGGGGTAGCCCGCTTCGATAGCGGCGTGTTGCGTCAGTTCGCGGGCCACGGCATCGAAGGATGCGGGCACGGTGACGAGGATCTGCTGTTCGTTGAAGGGCGCATCGGGATGGGTGTGATCCCAGGCCTGGCGGATGTGTTCGAGAAAGCGGCGCGAGGCCTCGACGGGCGATACCTTGCGCGTGCCTTCGGGCGCGTTGAGCGGCAGGAGCGCGGACGTGCGATCGACGCCGCTGTGCGAGAGCCAGCTCTTTGCGGAGGTGACGAGGCGATTGGAACGTTCGGTGCCGCGCTTCAGTGCGAGTGCTCCGGTGACCATCGATGCGTCACTGGACCAGGGAAGGTCGAGCGAGGCGCCTTGGAAATCCTTGTCGTCGGGGAGATAGAGCGCACTGGGCAGCAGCGGCTCATTGCGGACTTCGCCGGGGTTGACCAACTGCGGCACGGGTAGCAACTGCACTTCGGGCAGGT
>CALFYR010000768.1 GCA_937954195.1 uncultured Dehalococcoidia bacterium | reverse complement strand
TAGATGTAGACCTGCTTGTGGACGGTCGAGCCGTAGCGGCTGTATTCGGCCATCTTGCGGACGGCCGCGGTCTCCATTGCGGCCAGGACCTGCCCGGCAAGGCGTCCGCCGCCGGTGGCATCGAACCCGAGGGTGGCGCCGGTCGCTTCGATGGCGTCGGTCAGGTCATCCATGAACGTGGGGGCGCTCGAATTCACGACGTATTCCGCGCCGATGCCCCTCAGGATGTCCACCTGTTCCTGGCTGCGGACGACGTTGACGAGGGGGATGCCATCGGCCTGGCAGAGCTTTTCGAGCATCTGGCCGAGGTTGGAAGCGGCCGCGGTGTGGACGAGCGCGGTGTGGCCCTCGAGCCGCATCGTCTCGGTCATCCCGAGCGCGGTGAGCGGGTTCACGAAGCAGGAAGCGCCCTCGGCGGGAGTCGTGCCGATGGGAAGGAGCAGCACCTGGCTCGCAGGGAGCGTGCGGTATTGCGCGTACATGGCGCCGCCGAGGATGGCGACCGTCTTTCCTAGCAGGGCCTGGGCGTTCTCCGATTCGCCGGCCTGCACGACGACGCCCGCGCCTTCGTTGCCGACCGGGAGCGACTGGCCGACGCGGGCAGCCATCGCCTTCATCACGCCCGGCGCGATGGGTGCGGTCACCACGGGGTTTTCGGCGGTGCCGGCCTGTTTCGCGTGGGTCATATCCGCGCCGCCGAAGAGCAGGCCCATGTCCGAGGGATTGAGCGGGGCGGCTTCAACCCGCACGACGACCTCGTTCGGTCCGGGCGGCGGCGTTTCGACGGTGGCGAGAGAGAGTTCGAGCGAGCCTTCGGGCTTGATGAGCGACCGGAGCTGCAATCCGGTGAGGGTTTCGGGCATGTGGGTTCCTCCGTGGTCGGAGGATTGTATCGAGGCGGGGGATGGGCCGCTCAACGGTAGCGAAGCAGGAATTCGAATCGGTCAGTCATTGGCGTTGTCCCCAAGCCTCCACCAATCCGCGCATACAACTGACCTGCACTCTGATCGAGGTCCTTTGGTCGCTCAGCATGATGATCCCGGCATGAAACCGACCCGCGTCACGCCATTTGCGGGCGACTACGGGGAAGTCCTTCATGTCCGATGTGTACACCGCGCGTTCCAAGCTGGTCGCAAACGCGAGTTGCTCGTCATCTGATGCACCGCGCATGCCCGCCTCGTTCACCGTGAGGCAATCGAAACCATTGCTCGTGAGTGCTTCTACGAGCGCTCGGGAGTGAGCGTTTTCGTCCATGTAGAGTCTGAGCACGCAGGTTAGAACGACTCGGGCAACACGCCCGCGGGGTAGCGAGCGGCGAGTTCCTCACCCAGACGGGCGTCTTCATCGAGTTCGGCGTCGATCCTTGCCTTGTTCGCGTAGTAGTAGGCAAGGGCGGCGTGAAACAGGCTCGGATCGAGGTCCGGATTCTGGGCGCAGATTTCCTCGGCGGTGAGTCCGAGGTGCCGCATTGCCGCCACCTGGTGCACGGTAATGCCGGTCCCGCGGAGGCACGGTCGGCCGCCGCGGTAACCTTCGCGCGAGACCAGCAACGACTCGAGACTCACCGGCGCCTGTGCCATGCCACTAGGATAGCACCTCCCCCAGCAGCCTCTCGGCGGTGCCATCGAACGGGTAGCGCTTCCGCTTCACCAGCAAGAGCGCCAGGGCGATACCCTTCCATGCCGCGGCCTTCGCCTCTTCGCTGTAGGCCAGCGAGACGCTCCGCTCCTCGAATTCCTCAAGGTCGCGCACGTAGTACGAACCATCCGGGTTGACCATCACGTCGAGGTCCAGGTCGACGTACTCGATCATCGCGCCGGTGCGGACTGCCGGGAGCGCCGCATCGCACTGCCATTCGATGAGCCGGCGATCCGCGTCGAAGCAGGCCAGCACCGTGAGTGGTTTATCGAGGCCGAAGAACTGGATGGCGTGTTCGGTTTCGATTCCCCGCGGCGCGTGTCCAGGCCGATGGGAGTAGGTCACCACCCACCTGCCGGCCACCTCGTCGACCACCAGGCCGTTCCACGGGGGCTTGCCGGGCCGCTCCAGCCCGTTGGAACGTCCCGATGCATCGAACTTCAGTTTGCGCGTCTCGACCTGCCCGCCGCGGCTATCGCCCATCGTTCAATTTCAAACCCGCCGTCGGCCAGTTGTCGAACGCGATGAGCTTGCCGGTCGTGCTCAGGGTCACGAAGAGCGTTCGCAGGCCCGGCCCGCCGAAGCAGGCGTTCGTGGTCAGCAGGTCCGGGCATGGGGTGTGTGTCACCTTTGATCCATCAGGGGAAAACGAGGTGATACCGCCATTCACGAGCGTTGCGACGATGACGTTGCCTTCGCCATCGACCACCATCGAATCGCACATGGCGAAGTTCAGCGGCGGGGATCCCGGAAGTACGCCGAGCAACCGCCGACCGCCGACCTGGCCCGGCGCGACGATGTCGTACGCCCATACGCGGGCGGTCGGCGTCTCCGCGATGTAGAGGGTCTTCTCGTCGGGGCTGAGACCGATGCCGTTCGGCGCCTCCATCGGGAAGATGATCTCCTTGATCATCTTTCCGTCAGGCGAGGCGTAGAACACTCCCGTGCGGTCCCGGTCGCGCTTCCGGTTCTTGCCGTGGTCCGTGAAGTAGAAGTTGCCTTCGCGGTCGAACACGAGGTCGTTGGGCCCCTTTAGCCGTTCTCCATCGCAGTCCTTATAGAGCGTCGTGACCTCGCCGGAGGGCGTGACCTTCTGGATCTGGCCGCCGATGTAGTCATGGGGCTGTTCGCCGGGGAACAGGCCGACCGAGCCGTCGGGTAGCGGGCGCTCGGTCCATTCGAACCCGCCGTTCTGGGTCACGTAGATGTTGCCATCGGGCCCGAGCGCGGCGCCGTTCGGTCCACCGCCGGTTTCGGCGTACACCTCCTTCGAGCCATCGGCCTTCACGCGAGTCAGCCGGCCCGCCGCAATCTCGGTGACGAGGATGTCGCCGCCCGGCAGCTCGAGCGGCCCCTCGGGGAACTTCAGGTCGGTGGTGACATCGCGGAAATCCATGGCATCGC
>CALFYR010000767.1 GCA_937954195.1 uncultured Dehalococcoidia bacterium | reverse complement strand
CTGTTGGTGACGATCATCGCGATTTCGTTCGTGAGCTGGACAACCGTGGCCCGCCTGGTGCGTGGCCAGATGCTCTCGATCAAGGAGACTGATTATGTCACGGCGGCGCGGGCGATCGGGGCATCCCCATGGCGGATTATCCGGGTGCACATGCTGCCGAACACGCTCAGCGCGGTCATCGTATCGGCAACGTTCGGCATCCCGCTCGCGATTTTTGCGGAGGCGACCCTGGGCTTCATCGGCCTTGGCGTGCCGCCGCCCGACGCGAGCCTCGGTTCGCTCATCGGCGACGGGCTCTCGCAGATCCAGACGCACCAGGTCGAATTGATCTGGCCGGCGGTGATGGTGGCGCTGCTGATGCTGTGCTTCACCTTCCTGGGCGACGGGCTGCGCGACGCACTGGACCCGCGAACCCGGAAATAAGGGAACCTTCGGAGCGGCGCAAGGGTAGCCGCCGTTTGGCGCGCAATCCCCGGCGCTGGTATCCTTCGAGAGTTGCTTGGGGCTGTAGCTCAATCGGGAGAGCGCAACACTGGCAGTGTTGAGGTAGAGGGTTCGAATCCCTCCAGCTCCACCAAGAAAACGCATCGACGGGCCTTCGAACGAAGGCCCGTTTCGTTTGGGTCGAGACCAGGCGATCAGGCGAGGACGAGCGAATCGACAGGGTTGCCGCGCAGGGAGAACGCGCCGGCATGGTCGATTACGACATCGACGGTGGAGCCGATGCGCGCCGGGACATCGAGGTGGACGAGCTTGCCAGTTCGGGTTCGGCCGAAGGGCTGGTCGTTCCGGATGCCTTCGATGAGGACGGGCTGAGTGGTCCCAACGTACGTGTCGTTGATCTCCTGGGAGATGCGGTTCTCGATGGCCTCTACGCGGTGGAGCCATTCGGCCTTGGTTGCCGCGGGCACGTCGTCTTCCATTTTGCGCCAGGCGATGGTACCGGGTCGGGGCGAGTAGGCTGCGACGTGAACCTTGTCGAAGCGGACCTCTTCGAGGAGCGAGAGCGTCTCTTCGAAGTCAGCTTCGGTTTCGCCGGGATACCCGACGATAACGTCGGTGGTGATTCCCGCACCCGGCATGAGCGCACGGACCTCGGCGATCTTGTCCAGGTACTCCTCGCGGGTGTAGCCGCGGCGCATGGATTCGAGCACGCGGTCGCTGCCCGCCTGCACGGGGAGTGAGAAGCACTCCATCACCTTTGGGAGTTCGGCGACGGCTTCGAGGATTCGGTGCGTCATGTCCTTTGGATACGACGTCAGGAAGCGGATGCGCTCCAGGCGTTCGATGGCCGAGAGCTCCCGCATGAGGTCGCCGAGATCAGGCTGTTCGGCAAGGTCGTGTCCGTAGGCTTCGACGGTTTGGCCAAGCAGGGTGACTTCGCGGACGCCGTGGAGGGCCAGGTAGGCGGTCTCGCGCACGATCTCGTCTACGGGCCGGCTTTTTTCGCGGCCGCGGCGGTAGGGGACGATGCAGTAGGTGCAGAACTTGTTGCAGCCGTGCACAACCGGGACGTACGCCGTTGGCCCTTCGGGGATGGCGTAGGTGCTGGGCCAGAATTCGCCGCCGAGATCTTCGGACGGGCCCTCGATGAGCTCCATGATGGGCTCGAACTGCTGCGGCCGGGCGAACACGTCGACCTGCGGGAAACGCTTCTCCAGATCGTCGGTCTTCAGGCCGACCATGCACCCCATGACGGCAACCTTCAGGTCGGGCTTCTGCTGCTTGAGCTGGCGTACACGGCCGAGCTTGGAATACGCCCGGTCTTCCGCATGCTGGCGGACGCTGCACGTGTTGATCACGACAACGTCGGCGCGTTCCATGCGGTCGGTGGCCTTGAGGCCCATGCGATCGAAACCGGCGGAGAGCTTGTCGCTATCCGCCTTGTTCATCTGGCAGCCGACGGTCCACAGGTAGTAACGGGTTGTCATTGGAGGACTCGAGCGGTGTGAGTGGCGGAGGGGGAGGGATTTGAACCCTCGACCGAGTTACCCCGGAACCCGCTTAGCAGGCGGGCGCACTAGACCACTATGCGACCCCTCCAGACCGGTGAAGGAACTCATTGTACGCGGGCGGCAGCGGTACGGTCATCCGCGATTGCCGTATGGTTGGGCACCACAACTTGCTCACCTGGGAGGCACGTTTTGCGCTACGGCGTCGCCATTCCGCATGCGAACCACTTCGCAACTCCCGAAGCCATCAGGTCGATGGCCCGCGCAGTCGAGGACCTCGGGTTCGATTCCATCTGGGTCAGCGACCATGTGATCGTGCCCACGGGCTCGAGCTACATCCCGGAGTTCATGGACGAGCCGCTCGCCGTGCTCAGCTTCCTCGCGGCCGAGACGCGTCACATCAGGATTGGGACGAGCGTCCTCATCGTGCCGTACCGGGACCCCGTGTTCGCGGCCAAGTTCCTGAGCACCGTGGACTACCTGAGCAACGGCCGCCTGGTAGTCGGCGTCGGCGCGGGATGGATGCAGGAGGAATTCCAGGCGTTAAGCTCCCCGTTCGAGGAGCGAGGTCCAAGGACCGATGAGTACCTGCGGGTGTTTCGAAACCTCTGGGAGAACGAAACCTCGACGTTCGCGGGCCGATGGAAGAACTACGAGAACATGCGCATGTTCCCCAAGGGCGGCGCGACCCGGCGAGGCACGATCCCAATTTGGGTT
>CALFYR010000766.1 GCA_937954195.1 uncultured Dehalococcoidia bacterium | reverse complement strand
GGTGCCCGGTGCCGGGATCGCTTTGGCTGGAAAGGGTAGTATTCGCGGGATGGTGCGAAAGTCGGCTTCTGATGCATTTGCGCGGTCGAGCCCGTGGCCGGGTTATCGCGAGGCGCCGCGACCTTCTGGGCGGAAGGCGCTGATTCTCTCGCTCGTATCGTTGATCCCGGCGACCTATTGGGCCGTCTCGGCAGTGAACAGCGACGGGTGGGTACTCGCGGGCAACCTGTTGGCCGCAGGCGCCGGCACGGTGATGGCGGCGTATTACATCCGCGAGTGGGCTCGGAGCCGGCACGACGTGCGGGTCGAGTGGTAGGGCTTCCGGTCCGGCCACGCCGGGTGATGTTCTCAGCGATCCTGTGGACGATCCTGGCCGCGGTCGCGGGAGTTTCGGCGGTTATCGAAGGCGGGGTGCTTTCGATCATCATCGCGGTGGTGGCGAGCGGCGTTGCGCTGTGGTTCTGGCGGACGTATCTGCAGGCGCGGCAGCGGCCGGAGCCGAAGCTGGCGGTTAGCAAGAAGCGGCGGCGGTAATCGCCTACTCCTCGAACAGGGTGAGTGCTTCGCGGATGTGGGCTGCGGCGGTGCGCTCGTGCTGGGCGGCGCGGCGGAGCGCCATCGCGGCCGCGCGGCGAAGGCCGGGGACGTTGACGTTGCCGTGGCCGCCCGTGGGGAACGGGAAGAGCGTGATGAGCGGGGAGAGCGCCTTCACCTGCTCGTCGATGGCCGTCTTCGCCTTCACGAGTGGTTCGGCGAGTGGCGGGATGGATTCGGCGAGGTCGGCGAGGAAGGCGGCGCCATCGGCGCGAGCTGCCTGCAGGACGACGAGCGTGTAGGCGTTGCCCGCGCGGTCGACTTCGCCTTCGCCATCGAGCGCATCGGCCCAGGCTTCGATGCCAGCGGTGCCGCGGGGCCGGCCATCTTCCGGGCCGTCGCCGCCTTCGAAGCAGAGGAGAGCGGTTTCGAGCGCGCTTGCGACCGCTTCGGCGGGGTCGACTTCCACCGGCGCTATTGGGGCGAAGAGTTCGATGTGGCCGAGGCCGGGCCACGCATTCCATGGCACGAACGGGCCTACCTCCTCCGTGAGGATGTCCTGGACGAGGAAGCCGGCGCGGGCGCGGTCGTAGCCATCGATGATGGCGTGCTCGTGGAGGTGGAAGTCCCAGCCGATGAGCGGCCGGCCGGCATCGAGGTGGGGTGTGGCCCAGGCGATTGCGGCTTCGCGGCCTTCTTCGGTGGCGGGGCCGGCGAAGCGAGACCAGAGGTAGCCGGTGAGGGCGTAGCGGGCGGTCATGGCGTCCCAATCGAGGTCGGTGGCGCCGGAGGGGAGGGCGGTGACGCCTTCGCGAGTGGCGAGGCAGAAGTGCCAGGCATGGCCCGTGAGGCCCATGATGGCGTGGCGGGGGAGGGCGGCATCGAAGAACTCGAGGATGCCTTCCAGGGCGCCGGCTGCGCTGGTCCAGTTCGGGGCGAGAGTGACGCCTTCGATGCGGGGCATGGCACCAGTGTAGGGGGCGAAGGACGCAACACGCCGTCGGCGCGGGCCGCGTACACTCGTGAGCACACATTCAACGACCCGAAGGGAGCGTCATTTCGCATGTCTGACCAGATGGGAATTTTCGACGTCATTTACAACTGCCGCGCGATGCGCCGGATCAAGCCCGACCCGGTGCCGGAAGAGCTGCTGCTCAAGCTCATTGATGCGGCGAACCAGGCTCCGAGCGGTTCGAACGCGCAGAACGGCCGCTGGATCGTGGTGCGGGACCGGGCGGTGAAGGAGAAGCTGGCCGAGCTGAACATGCGGGTGTTCCAGGCGTACACGGCGCCGACCAGCGGGCGGCCGAATGAGTTGCCGCACCAATCGGCGGACAAGCGGGCGAAGATGCTGGACGCGGTGCGGTGGCAGGCGGAGAACTTCGCCGACATCCCGGCGCACGTCATCGCGTGCCTGCAGACGGGGCCGGGGCCGCTGCGAGACACGTTCTCGGCGGGCGCCGGTGCGGGTGGCTCGATCTGGCCGGGGGTGCAGAACCTGCTGCTCGCGGCGCGGGCCCTGGGGCTGGCGGCGACGCCGACGACGTTCGCTATCGCGGACCGGGCGGCGGCCAAAGATGCGCTGAACCTGCCGGACGACATCCAGCCGTTCGCGCTCATCCCCGTGGGGTACCCGATGGGGAACTTTGGCCCGGTGACGCGGCGTCCGGTGGAGGAGATCATGCGCTGGGATCGCTGGAGCTAACGGGGAAAGCCGGGCTAACGCGCGTCATTCGAAAGTCCACTATCATTCTCGAACCCCATTCGACCGGAGATTGCGTTGGAACCCAGCGCCCCCCAGGGCGAGGCAGCTCCCGCTTCGCCAGGCGGATTCCGCCGCCCCCGATTGAAGGACTTCGGCCTTGTGCCGCTTGTGGTGTTGTTCATCCTGAACGCGGTGGACGAATTCGACCGCGCGGTGCTGGCGGTCGCGCTTGAGGACATCAAAGAGGACTTTGGCCTTTCGGACCTGACGGTGGCGATCCTGCCGCTGGCGGTGGTGTTCATCACGGGCATCCTGAGCCTTCCGGCGGGCAACTGGGCCGACCGCTACCGGCGGATCAACATCCTTTCGGCGGGGGCGATCGTGTGGGGGAGCGCGGGCATCCTGGCGGCGGCTTCGCAGAACTTCATCTCGCTGGTGCTGACGCGAGCGATGCTCGGCGCCGGCCAGGGCACGATTGTGCCGACGCACGCGAGCCTGCTTTCGGACTACTACCCGGTGAGCATTCGGGGGCGGGCGCTGGGATACCACCGCGCCGCGAACCCGCTGGGCCAGGTGATCGGCGCGATCGTCGGCGGGGTGATCATCGCGGCGGTTGGGTGGCGCTGGGGGTTCGCGGCGGCGGCGATCCCGGGGCTCTTGCTCGGCATTTATGCCTTGAAACTGCGCGAACCGAGCCGTGGCGAAGCCGACATCGTGGTGGCGGCGAAACAGGACCCGATGTTCGCGAGCTTCATGGCCGAGCCGGAGGACAAGCTCGGGTTCTTCGAGAGCCTCGGCCAGATCTGGAATATCTACACATTGCGGATTCTCATCTTCACGAACGCGGCGTTCGGGTTCTCGCTGTTCGGGGTTGTGTTCTGGATCCCCGCATTCTTCGAGCGCGAGTACGGGTTCTCGACCGAGGGGGCGGGCGCGGCGCTCGCCGGGCTCGCGGCGGCGGGCTTCATCGGCACGTGGTTCGGGGGGCCGTTCGCGGACAGGAACGTGCAGAAGGGCTTCGCGTACCTCGGGAAGATCGG
>CALFYR010000765.1 GCA_937954195.1 uncultured Dehalococcoidia bacterium | reverse complement strand
CATGGCCATCAACGACACCGCCTGGCTCGAAAACGACCGCCGCCTCGGCCTCTAAACCACCACCACCACAACCGTAGTCGCGGCCCTCCGTGGCCGCACGGCGCCATGCGCCCAACGTACCCATCCCAACCACCACCCCACCCAGGAGTCGCGGCCCTCCGTGGCCGCACGGCGCCATGCGCCCAACGGAACCCTTCCCTCCCACCACCCACCCAGGAGGCCCGACCGAAAGGGAGGGTGCACATCACCCCCAAACCACACCCCCCACCGAGAACCGCGCACGCAGTAAGCGGATCGTCACCAACCCCACCGGCAGCATGACAAACCATCCCGTCTAACCACCCCGGACATCCGCATCGATTATGTTCAAAACAGACTAGTGACGCCCCGCCGGATCTCCCGTCATCATCCTAGCCATGGACGCGACCGAGGAACGCTTCGCCTTCGCCCGCGAACACGAACACGAACTGAACCCCCGCCAGCGACACGTCCTGGCGCTCATCGAACGCGGCCGCACCAACCAGGAAATCGCCGACGAACTCGGCATCACCCTCGCCGGCGCGAAGTGGCACGTCAGCGAGATACTCTCGAAGCTTGGCCTCGCTTCCCGCGAAGAGGCCGCCGAGTACTGGCATGCCCGTAACGGCCGCCTCGCCCGCCGCCTCACCCGGCCCATTCGCGGGCTCGCTGGCCTCGTTCCGCTCAAGTGGGCCGCAGGCGGCGCCGGCGCCCTCTGCGTCGCACTGGCCGTCTTCGCCATCCTCTCGGCGGCCCGAGACGATGGCGAGTTCAAAGGCGCCTACATCGAAACCCGGCTCACGGTACACGAACGGCGCATCCCCGATGAGTTCGGACGGCCAGTGCCAGAACCGGGCTACGTCACGCGCGTCTGGTATGGCCCGGAGTTCGCTGGCTCCTTTGAACGGGGAGTCTCCGTGGGGACCATCAGCGAAGACCTCATCACCGCTGGCTACGACGGCGAACGCTTCTGGTTCCATCAAGCGGCAGAAAACAGCCTCTCCTGGAGCGACGTTGACGAGCCGCGACCAAGTTTCCGCGCCGAGCCGCCGGCGCCCTACCCGGGCCCCGTTGACGCATCCGATCTCGAGGACTTCGTCCGCAAGACCCGTGAACGTGCGCCGGAGATGCTCGTCGAAGTGCAGGGCACGAGGACGATCCTCGGCCGGGACACCACCGGCGTTCGCTACGGCCCGATATCGCGCTTCGGACTTATCGACGATCCGCCCACCGGTGCCGAGGGCCAGCCCAACGGGTTCATAACCGCTTGGATCGATCTGGAACGCATGGTCGTCATGCGCATCGACTACGACTATCCCGACCAGTTCACCACCCTGGAGGTCGTCGATATCGAATGGGATCGCGCCCAACCGCCCGAGCGCCTCGATTCCGGGCCACCTGTGGGCGCCACGGAAGGCGGCGGCACGTTCTTCTCCGCCCTGTATGCTGGGATCTCCCCAACCCGCCCGGCTCCGGCCAGCCCGCCCCCGCCCTTCCTCGACTTCACCGCGGATGAAGCGTGGTCGCTGGATGCCTACTTCGAACTCACCAGCTTGGGAGACCCCCTGTCGATTGCGTCGGTCTACGTGAAACCGGTGACCACCAACCGGCTCTTCATCGAACAGATCCAGCGCGAGTCCCTGCCGGATAGCCTCACCACCGGCTCGCCTCGGCAGGTCGGCCCCTACCAGGTCTGGCTCCACCAAAAGACCGATGGCCCCTACGCCGCCCTCCACCAAAACGGCCTCGCCATCTCCGTCCAAGGCACCGGCGGCACCACCGAAGAAGAAGTCCTCGCCGCAGTAGCCAGCCTGCAGGTAGTTGAATAGCACCACTACCCCACCACCACCACAACTGTAGTCGCGGCCTTCCATGGCCGCACGGCGCCATGCGCCCAACGGAACCATCCCTCCCACCACCACCCACCCAGGAGTCGCGGCCCTCCGTGGCCGCACGGCGCCATGCGCCCAACGCACCCATCCCAACCACCACCCCTCCAGGAGTCGCGGCCCTCCGTGGCCGCACGGCGCCATGCGCCCAACGGAACCATCCCCACCACCACCCACCCAGGAGGCCCGACCGAAAGGGAGGGTACACATCACCCCCAAACCACACCCACATCCCCCACCCCAACCGGGCTGCCCTAGAACGGCTTGAACACCGCAATCCACGCCAGCAACGGCACACTCAACACCAGAATCGTCCCAAAAACGATCGGCACCCGATCGTTCAAAATCTCCCGCAACTCATCCGTCTCCTGCCCCTTCTTCGCAGCAATCAACGAAGCCAGCCGCGCCCGCCGCAACCCAAACCCCAGCAAGGGCAAACACACGAAATAGAAGAAGATGAACAGCAGGCTCAATGCCGCCAGCCAGCCGTCTTTCACAAAGTTGTACTCCGCCGCCACCGCCCAGAAGAACCCGGTAATGCCCGTCGCCATCGCCCCGGGAAGAAGCACCCGCGTCTCGTTGTTCGCTGCCTCCACCAGGCAGTACATCTGGTACTTCACGTCCTTGCTCGCCCACGCCTTCAGGATCAGCGGGTACGTCGCTCCAAGCCCGGCGCCAAGCCAAACCATGCTGAGTACATGCGCGATGCGCCACCAATCCAAGCGGGAACCTCAAAAGCCAAAGAGTGGTCTACCAGGCCGGTAGACCACTCTACGATTGAGCTCACTTAGGTTCGAGGTTGCGGCCTACACCGCCATCGGCGCCACATCCCGCACCTTCAGCGCACCGAGGATCAGGTCCGCCGCCTGCTGCGGGTTCAGGTGGTCCGTGTTCACCGTCACGTCATAACTCGAAGGGCTCGTCCAACCTTCCTCGTAGTAGGTCTTGAAGTAGTCCACCCGCTCACGGTCGGTCCGTTGCACCACCTCGCGGGCCTTCCCCTCGTCGATCTCCATCGAACCCATCAGCCGCCGTGCTCGCGCCGTCTCCGAACCCACGACCAGCACCCGGAACGTGTCCGCCCGGTCCTTCAACATGAACTGCGCGCCATGCCCAAGGAACACAACGTTCCCCTGGTTCGCGAAATCCTCCACCACCTGCTGCACCAGCTGACGATAGTCCGCCGAAGTCAGCAACGGCGTCGCCGCGATGTTGATCGGCTCGCCCCACTGGCCCGATGCCGGCCCGGCCGGGTTCCGCGCCAGCGCCTCGATGATCCGCCCGAAGAACGATGGCTTGTGCTCCGCCTCGCTGATCGTCTCAGGCGAAACACCAGCCTCCTGCGCGGCCTCCTGCACCAGCCGGTAATCCAGCAGCCGGTATCCCAGCGCGGCCGCCACAATCCGCGCGACCTCCTCGCCGTTCGTGCCCACCTGCCGGGCGATAGTAATGACTCGGGTTTCCATGGGGGCGCAACCTCCCGGGCCTACTCGGCCACGACAGTCAGCTGATCGGCGGATTCTACGAACATCGTCCGTACACCACCGACATTGTCCACGGTGCCAACGGCGCAAATAACGCGTCCGTTGAACGCCTCCGCTATCGGCACATCGAGTTCCTCGACAGCCTCTGGCCAGATGACCACCTCAACGCGGAGCACCGCATCGAACGGCGCCCCAACCGCGAGCACCGGGTCACCCTCTCGCTCCATCACCTCGTAGACGCGCTCCGAGAACTCGACTTCCTCGGTGCCGTCACTCGCCCGCGCCTCGAGCACACCAATCGGTGATTCACACTCGAACGTCGGCTCCAACACCACCGGCTCAGGCGTCTCCGTCTCCGAAGGTTCCGTCGTCGTTGCCGTCTCACCGGGAGCCGCCGTCGTCGCCTCTGCGGGCTGCGTCGCCGTGCTCCCGGCGCTCATAGTGTTCGTGGGCGTCGGATCGTCGTCGTCATCACCGCCACACGCGATGGCGAGTGCCGCCGCGGCGAGTGCCAACGTTGCGATGCCGAACCTCATGAAGCCACCTCCGCCAGGCCCGCCTCCCCTGGGACGGCAATCGTACCCCCCATGGCGGCGGAATACCGGTGCACCGGCCACAGCAGTGTGCCATGGCTGAAGTCGGCGCTCGAAGGGTGATACTCCACGGGACCAGCAAGCCCGCAATCAACGGCAATCTCGCTGCTGAGCGCGCGTACCACTGGCCGTACTTCGTCGAATCGCACCACCCGTACGCCCACTCCGCGCGTCTCCTCTCGCCGCTCCGCCGAAATGCCCGTGTCCGGGTGCGGCGAAACCTTCCCCGCCACCGGGACGTGGACCTCGCACGAGAGGTGGCCGTGCATCCGCAAAAAGGGGAGCCCCACAATCTGCTCACCCATCGTGAGCGCCCACGCGCGGAGCCGGGTTGCCGCCTCGTTCACACCCGCTGGCGTGAAATCCGCGTGCCTGCTGATGGTCCTGG
>CALFYR010000764.1 GCA_937954195.1 uncultured Dehalococcoidia bacterium | reverse complement strand
CCGTACAGCAGCAGCGACGAAGCAATGGCTCCGAGCAACAGGTACTTCAGGCCTGCTTCGCTGGACTTCGTACTCTTGCCCCACCCGGCCAGGATGTACTGCGGGATAGATGAGAGTTCGAGTGCGATGAAAATTGTGATGAGGTCCCGCGCCGCCGCAAGGAACATCAGTCCCGAACACACCGTGAGCACCAGCGCGTAGTACTCACCCTGGCCCCGCCCCTCGCGGTTCACCCAGTCCACCGAGGCGAGCACGACCGTGGCGGTGATGCCCGCGAACACGTAGTAGAAGAAGACGGCGTACTTATCCAGCGCCAACGTCCCATCGAAGGCCGTCTGGTACTCGTCGCGGCTCACCCACGAGGTGGTCCAAAGCGCCGATGCGATGAGTGCGGCGAGCGCGACAAAGGGCAGCAGACGCCGCTGCTGCGGGACGATCGAATCCACCAGAAGCACGGCGGCCGCGCCAATCAGGACACTCAGCTGAGGGCCGACGATGTCGATTGAGTTCACGAGTCAATCCTCAGCATGATGGTGTCGATAGCGGGGTTAATCATGTCGGTCATGATGGCCGGGTACACGCCCAGCAACACCACGAGCGCCGCCAGACCGATCACCACCGTGTGTTCCCACCAGTGGTGTTGGTCGGTCACCCCATCCCAATCGTGCTTCACCGGCCCGAAGACCACGCGCTGCAGCGTCCACAGTACATAGCCCGCCGAGAGCACAACGCCAAAGATCGAAGCGAGCACCGCCCACTCAAACTTGTCGAACGCGCCGATGAAGACCGTGATTTCCGCGATGAACCCGGCGAGCGCCGGCAGGCCAAGGCTGCCGAACCCTGCGAACACGAGGCCAGTGGTAATCAGCGGCATCTGGCGGGCAAGGCCGCCGAGGCGAGCGATTTCACGCGTGTGCGTGCGCTCGTACATCAGGCCGATCATCACGAACATCATGCCCGTGATGAGGCCGTGGGCCAGCATCTGGTAGGTGGCGCCAACCAGGCCGGTCTCGCCCAACGCCCCGATGCCGAGCAGCACCAGGCCCATGTGCGACACCGAGGAGTAGGCCACGAGGCGCTTCACGTCGGTCTGCCGCAGAGTGATGAAGGCGCCGTAGAGCACGCTAAACGCGCCGATGCCGGCCAGCCAGACGTCCCAGTCCTCGGCAACGCCCGGCATCATGGTCACGCACATCCGGATGATGCCGTAGCCACCCATCTTCAGGAGCACGCCGGCCAGCATCACCGAAACGGCAGTTGGCGCGTCGCTGTGGGCGTCGGGCAACCAGGTATGCAGCGGCACGATCGGCAACTTCACCGCGAACCCGATGAACAACAGAGCGAACACCCACCCCAGCGGTATGAGCGTGTCCTGGAAGTCGCTCTGGCCGAGTTCGACGATGTCGAACGTGTTCGCGTCAAAAGCCAGCACAAAGATGCCCAGGATCATGAACGCGGACCCGGCGATGGTGTACAGCACGAACTTCGTCGCCGAGTACTCCTTGCGGCCCGAACCCCACACCGAGATGAGCAGGTACATCGGGAACAGTTCGAGTTCCCAGAAGAGGAAGAAGAGCATGAAGTCCAGTGCGGCGAACACGCCGAGCACCGAACACGAAAGCACCATCAGGCAGGCGTAGTACGCCCGCGGCCGCATCGTGACGCTAAACGAGACCAGGACCGCAGCCAGCGTCAGGCAGGTCGTCAGGACCACGAGCGGCATGCTCAGGCCGTCGACGCCGAGGTGGTATTGCAGGTTGAACGACCCGATTTCGACCCAGTCGTGCCGTTCGACGAACTGGTAGCCAGGGTCGTTCAGGTCGAACGCGAAGAACATCTGGATGGAAAGCGCCAGGATCGCCAGCGACGCTCCGAGGGCGACCCACTTCGCGTTCTGCTCCATCGATTGGGGCAGCAGCAGGATGATTCCGGCTGCGACCGCGGGGAGGAAGATGAGGATGGTCAGTTCCACAGCGTCCTCCTACAACGGGTTCGCCGTGAACACGGCGAGGGCAAGAATAATGACCCCGGCTGCCACACCGAGACCGTAGCTTTGCAGCTGGCCAGTCTGTACCACCTTCAGGCGGGTGCTCGCTTCGCGGGCCACGCGGCCCGTCCCGTTCACCACACCGTCGACGATGTATTTGTCGTTCAGTTCGAGCAGCCGGTTCCAGCCCCGCTGCAGGATCCGGACCACGAACACGTCCTCATAGAGTCGATCGAGGAAGTACTTGTTCTCGAAGGTGATCGCGAGCGGGGCGAAGGTCGCGCGGATGGACTCGGAGCTGACCCACTTCTTCATGTAAATGGCGTACGCCGCACCGATACCCGCTACCGCGACGATCGACGAGCTGATCGCAATGCCGATCTCGAACGAACTCCCGTGCGCGTGGACCTCAGGGAGCGCGCCGTTCACGAAATCCTTGAAGATGTGGTCGTAGGCCAGCCAGCCGGCGGCGATGGCCGGGAGCGAGAGCACGACCAGCGGGCCGCGCATCACCCACGGAGATTCGTGCGGGTGCGCTGGGTCGCCGTGGAAGTGCGAGTCTTCATCGTGGTGATCGACGGGCTGGCCGCCTTTGTATTCACCGTGGAAGGTCAGGAAGATCGCCCGGAACATGTAGAACGCCGTCATGAACGCGACAGAGAGCCCGATGACCCAGAGGGCCTTATCGTGCCGCCACGCGTCGAGCAGGATCTCGTCCTTCGACCAGAACCCGGCAAGCGGGAAGATGCCGGCCAGGCTGAGCGAGCCGATCAGGAACGTCCAGTACGTCCATGGCATGTGCTTCTTCAGGCCGCCCATCTGGCGCATGTCGAACGTGTTGGTCGCGTGGTTCACCGAGCCGCTGCCAAGGAACAGGAGTGCCTTGAAGAACGCGTGCGTGAACAGGTGGAAAATTGCCGCCACGTACCCGAATGTCCCCAGCGCAAGCATCATGTAGCCCAGCTGGCTGACCGTGGAGTACGCAAGCACGCGCTTGAAGTCTGTCTGCACAAGCGCGATCGTCGCGGCAATCAGCGCCGTAATCGCGCCGATCCAGGCGACGACCTGCGCCGCGTCGTGGCTCGATTCGAACACCGGGAAGAACCGCGCCACCAGGTACACACCGGCCGCGACCATCGTCGCCGCGTGGATGAGGGCGGAAACGGGCGTTGGGCCCTCCATGGCGTCCGGCAACCACACGTGAAGCGGGAACTGCGCGGACTTGCCCGCCGCGCCAGCGAAAATACCCAGAGCGAACAGCGTGACGATTGCACCGTCCGGCTCGTCGTGCGCCCACTCCTGGATGGCGGCCACATCGAACGAGCCCAGTTCGTTCCAGATCAGGAGCACCGCGGCCAGCAGGCCGAGGTCGCCGATGCGGGTGACGATGAACGCCTTCTTCGCCGCGGCGGCCGCGCTCGGCTTGTGGAACCAGAAGCCAATGAGCAGGTACGAACAGAGGCCGACCAACTCCCAGAAGATGAACATCTGGAACAGGTTGTCCGCCAGCACGAGGCCCAGCATCGAGGTGGTGAAGAGGCACATGTGCGCGAAGTAGCGGCCATACCCGGGGTCGCCGCTCATGTACCCCTGCGAGTAAATCTGAACGAGGAGCGCAACCGTGGTGACGACCACCAGCATGACGGCGGTCAGCCCATCGACCCGGACACCGAGGTTCACCTCGAGCGAACCCGCCGTGAACCATTCGTGCGTGAACTGAGCCACACCGCCGTTCGCGTCCATCACGTTGAAGAGCGTCACGTAGCTCAGCACGCAGGCGGCGCCGATGCCGGCGATCGCCAGGTACCCGGCGACGGGACCGATCTTCCGGAAGTAGACCGCGATAAGGCCCCACGCCACGAGCGGGCAAATCAGGATCGCCCAGAGAATCTCCTGGGCAATCGTCGGCGTGGTGGGCTCGGAGGCGAGAAACAGCATGGGCTAGATCTTCCTCAGGATTTCGCGGGCGACATGTGCCTTCCCGGTTGGTACGTAGAGCGTGCGCTCATCGCGCATCGAGGCGGTCTCGCCGTAGCCGATCGGCGGGACAACGCGCACCGAAAGCCCTTCGGCAGCGAAGAGTTCGCTCCACGTCTGGGCCACATAGGCGTTGCGCACGGTCATGAATTCAACCCACATCGGCTACGACCTGAGGAGATTGAGCTGGTCGACGTCAACGGTTTCGCGGTTGCGATAGACCGAGACGGCGAGGGCGAGCGCGACAGCGGCTTCAGCCGCGGCCACGGTGAGGACGAAAACGACGAAGGTGTGCCCGGCGATGGGCGTATCGCTCACGGAGAAGCGGCTGAACGTGATGAGCGTCAGGTTCACCGCGTTGAGCATCAGTTCAACGCCCATCAGCACGCCGATGGCGTTGCGCTTGCTGAGCGCGATCGCCAGCCCGAGGCAGAAGAGCAGTGCGCCGACAGTCAGGAAGTGTTCGATGCCGATGCTCATGAGAGGGCGTCCTCCGCTTCTTCTTCCGGAGTGCGGGTGAGCATGATCGCGCCGACGAGCGCGGCGGTAAGCAGCACGCTCGCAATTTCGAACGGCAGCACCCACGTATCGAGCAGTGCATTCCCCAGCGCGGCAGCCGTCAGCGACCCTTCGGCCGGATCGCCGTCGATGGTGTTCCAGGAGGTGTCGTGAATGACAAACAGGAACACGGCGGCCAGGCACACGGCCAGCAGCATTCCCGGCAACGCCCATTTCGTCTCAGCGTTGTCGCGTCCGGCTCGCGGTGTCAGCAGCACCGCGAACAGCACAAGCACGGCGATGGCGCCGACGTAGATGATGACCTGGGCCATCGCGATAAAGTCGGCCGAAAGCAGCACGAAGAACCCGGCGACCCCGATGAACGTCACGATCAGGAACAGCACGGCGTGCAGCAGGTTCCGCGACATCATCACGCCGCCTGCGGAAACAAGCGTCAGGCCTGAGAGCACCCAGAACGCAGCCACCGGACCGAAGCCATCCATCTAGTTGGCCTCCCCGGTCGGCACGTAGCCGCGCGCTTCCTTCACGAGGCGCGGGCGCATCGGTACCGCCTCGGGCTTGTACCCGTTGAACCGCGCCCACAGCCAGACGAGCAACACCGAGAGCGCGATGTTCACCACCGCGAACAGGTAGATGAAGCCTTTCTCGTAGTCCTGCTCCGCCCAGATCATCCGTTCAGTGATGAGCAGGAAGAGGTTGAGCAGCGCGAGCGGGAGCATGAACTTCCACGCGAACTCCATCAGCTGGTCCGAACGCAGGCGCGGGAGCGTGCCGCGGGTCCAGATGAAGATGAAGTAGAAGAGGTGCGTCTTCCCGATGAAGATCATCCACCCGGGGATCCACTGTTCGAGCCCGAACAGCGTGTAGCCGCCCAGGAATACGGTCGCGGCGAACGCTGAAGCAGCGAGCGCGTAGCCGATATCCATACCGTAGAAGAGGCCCCACTTCATGCCCGAGTACTCGGTCAGGTAACCGGCGACGATTTCCGATTCGGCTTCCGCGATGTCGGTTGGCGTCCGGTTCAGCTCAGCGCTGACGCAGATGAAGTAGATGACGAGCGCGAGCGGCGAAACCAGGCCGGCCCAGATCTTGAATTCGTCGGCCCAGAGCACCATGCCTGCCAGGCTCATGGTCCCGGTGATGGCCACCACGCCGAGGAGCGACAACACAAGCGGCGATTCGTAGCTGATGGTCATCGCCACGATGCGCATCGCTCCGAACAGGCTGTATTTGTTGTTGCCGCTCCAGCCAGCCATGAAGTTCGCGATGACCGGGAGCGACGAGATGGCCAGGAAGTAGAGGAGGCCGACTTCGATGTTGGCGAACACCATGTTCTCGCCGAACGGGATGACCGCCCACAGCAGCACAGCAGGCGCCACGAACACGATCGGCGCGATGTACATCACGACTCGGTCGGCCGAAGTCGGGGTCAGCGCTTCCTTTTGGATGAGCTTGATAGCGTCGGCGATCGGCTGGAACAGCCCGAGCGGGCCCACACGGTTCGGGCCGTAGCGGGACTGCATGCGGCCGATGATCTTGCGTTCGCCATAGACGCCCAGGTAGAGCTGCGAAGGCAGCACGAACAGCAGGAAGCTGGCCACGAAGCCGATGAGCGCGGCGACCACGTAAACGAGCTCAAACGGCAGAACCTTATCGAGGTTCTCAAGAATCCACGAGGACAGGTTCGAAAGGTCGCGGATGTCGTACCACTTGGAGGAGTCCATTAGCGGTCAATCTCCCCCACGACGATGTCGATCGACCCCAGCACGACGATGGCGTCCGCCACCGTGCCGCCAACCGTCATTTCCTTCAGCGCCGAAAGGTTGATGAACGAAGGCGGCCGGATATGGAACCGGTACGGTGCCGGGCTCTCGTCGCTCACCAGGTAGTAGCCGAGTTCGCCACGGGGGCTTTCGATGCGGGCGTATGCCTCGCCGGCCGGCGGGCGCAGCGCGAGCGGCACCTCCGTCCGGAACGGGCCGCCCGGGAGCGCGTCCAGCGCCTGCTTGATGATCTTGCAACTCTGGCGCATCTCTTCGATCCGGATAATGAACCGGTCGTAGCTATCGCCCTGGTAGCCAATCGGGATCTCGAAGTCGTACTGCTCGTATCCGCAGTATGGGTCGGCCTTGCGGATGTCCCACGCGATACCACTGCCGCGAAGCATCGGGCCCGAGAGGCTGGCGTTCGTCGCCATCTCCGGCGTCAGCACTCCGAGGCCGCGCGTGCGACTCACAAAGATCTCGTTCCCGACGAGCAGGTTCTCGATGTCGTCGATGAACGGCGGCAGTTCCTCGAGCACCTTGCGGACCATCGGCTCGAACTCGGGCCGAAGGTCGAACGCCACGCCGCCGATGCGCATGTAGTTGCAGGTCAGGCGGGCGCCGGAGGTCACCTCGAAGATGTCGAGGATCTTCTCGCGCTCGCGGAACGCCCACAT
>CALFYR010000763.1 GCA_937954195.1 uncultured Dehalococcoidia bacterium | reverse complement strand
CCTCCATCGAAATCAGCCGCAAGCTCTCGCTCAGTGCCGGCCTCACCAAAGTCACTAACGCCTTCTACCGCGACACTGCGCCGCGCGTGTACGTGGATCGCGCCCCGCATTTCGTCGCCAACGCCGGCATCACGCTGTCCAACTGGAAAGGCTGGAGCGGCTCCCTGCGCATGCGTTCCATCAATAGCTACCGGCTCGATGGCGAGGATCCTTCCATCCGTGCCGCCGGCCACACCGTCTTCGATCTCAGCCTCGTCAGGAAACTCCGCCGCAACCTCGACGCCAGCTTCGCCATCGACAACTTCACCGACCGTCTCTACTACGAAACACAGAACAACGTGGAATCGCGCCCCTTGCGCGGCGGGCCCGCCATCACGGGCATCCACGCCACACCGGGCTATCCGCTCACCGTAACCGTAGGGCTCACCTTCCGCTTCCGCGGCAAATAGGCGCGCGACTCCGTATACTGAAACGTGAGCATCATCGCAGGCATACATCCCGTGCGCGAAGCCCTCCGCGCGGGCCATCAACTCGACCGCATCCTCATCGCCAAAGGCGCCGGCGGACCCAAGCTCCAGGAGATCATCGACCTCGCCCGCCAGGCCGATGTCCCCCTTCGCTTCGAACCCCGCGAAGCCCTCGAACGCGCCGCCAAAGGCAGCGTCCATCAGGGTGTCATCGCCTTCGGAGCCGCACGCAAGTACGCCACCCTCGACACCATCCCCAATGCCCAGTGCCTCGTCCTCCTCGATGGCGTCGAAGACCCCCACAACCTCGGTGCGATCATCCGCTCCGCGCACGCCGCCGGCGCCGATGCCGTTCTCATCCCCGAACGCCGCGCCGCCGGCATCACCGAAACCGTAACCAAAGCCTCCGCCGGCGCCATCGAGCATCTCCCCGTCGTTAAAATCGGCAACGTCCGCCAGGAAATGGACAAGCTCAAGGAAAAAGGCTACTGGATCTACGGCCTCGACGAACGCGGCGAACAGGATTACGACCAGGTTCCCTTCAGCTCTCCCACCGTCTTCGTCCTCGGCGGCGAAGGCAAAGGACTCCATGAGCATGTCCGCAAGCAATGCGACGTCATCCTTCGCATCCCCATGGCCGGAGCCATCGCCTCACTCAACGTCAGCGTCGCCGCCGGTGTCGTCCTCTTCGAATGGCGCCGCCGGAACATGCGATCCTGAAGACAGAGGCTGCACGTTGTCCCCGCTGAAGGAACCGGAAGCCGCCGTGGTCATCCTCCACGCCCGGCTGCCCGAAGAGTCGATACTCCTCATTCGCCGCGCCACCAATCCCCGCGACCCGTGGTCCGGCCACTGGTCTTTTCCCGGCGGCCGCCGCGACCCCGAAGACCGCGACCTCCTCGACACCGCCCTCCGCGAACTCCGCGAGGAATGCGACATCATCCTCCCCCGCGAGCATCTCTCCGCCACCCTGCCCCCATCGAGCGCCGGCCGCCGCGTCGGCCGCCACATCTGGGTCGCGCCCTTCGGCTTCCGTGTCGAACAGCGCCTTCCCGTCACCGTCGATCCTTCCGAAGCCGTCGAAGCCATGTGGGCTCCCGTCAGCGTCCTCGCCGACAGAGCCAACCATCTGCACATGCCCGTCCCCGGACTCCCTCCCGAAATGAAGTGGCCCGCCATCCCCCTCAATCAGGTTCCCCTCTGGGGCTTTACCTACCGCCTCATCTGCCACTGGCTCGGCATGGAGCCCCCTGCCGAAACCGAATCCGTCGCATAGAATATCCGTGATGCCCACCGAATCCCCCAGCGCCGCCGAAACCGAACTCTGCCGCCTCATGGCGCCGCGCATCCGCCTTTACGGCCTGCGCCACCTTCGAGATCACCACGCCGCCGATGACCTCGTCCAGCAGGTTCTCATCCTCACCATTGAAGCCCTCCGCGCCGGCCGCGTTCGAGAATCCGAGAACCTTCCCTCCTTCGTGCTGGGCGCCTGCCGCATGACCGTTCTCGACATCCGCCGTAACGCCCAGCGCCGCCGGAGCCTCCTCCTGCAACACGGCCCCGCTATGCTGGCCCCTGCCGAAGCCGCCCTGCCCAACCTCGACACCCGGCAATTGTCCCGCTGCCTCCAACAGCTCAAGGAACGCGAGCGTACCGCCATCGTCCTGTCCTTCTACGAGGAGCAGTCCGGCCCCGACGTCGCCCGCCTCCTCGATATCTCCGAAGCCAACCTCCGCGTCATTCGCCACCGCGCCATCCACCAACTGCGCCACTGCATGGGAGCCGCGGCATGAGCTGCCCAGCACCTCTTGATGCCGCCATCCTCGCCGATTACTGGCTTGCGGCCCTCCCCCTATCCGAAGAGGACTCCGTCGAACAGCACCTCTTCCAATGCGGCGAGTGCGGCACGCGCCTCCGCGAAACCATCGCTCTCGCCGAAGCCGTCCGCGACATCGCCCGCCAAGGCTCGCTCTTCATGATCGTCAGCGATAACCTCCTCGAATCAGCCGCCCGCGAAGGGCTCCGCGTCCGGCAATACACCCTTCCCGCCGGCGGAGCCGTCGCCTGCACCGTCACCGCCGAAGACGACCTTCTCATCGCCCGCCTCACTGCCAACCTCACCTCCGCCCGCCGCATCGATCTCTGCCTCTACGACGACACCGGCCGCGAGCGCAGCCGCTTCACCGATATCCCCTTCCGCTCCGATGCCCCCACCGTGCTCTTCCAGCACGCCATCCAGCACGCCAAGGCCGCACCCACGGAAACCCTCATCGCCCGCCTCCTTGCCATCGATGACGCCGGAGAGCACCTCCTCGGAGAATACACCTTCCACCACACCCGAACGCTCCCAGGCCCCGGCTCACACGTCGCGGGCTAGTATACTATTCAGTTTCACCATCACAGCGGCAAGTCCACGAAGATCACCTGCCCAGGAGGCTTTCTTTCATGCAGACTTCCGCCATCCGCCATCGCGTCGTCGACTTCCTCCAGCGCCATCCTCCCTTCGTCGAAATGGAAGAAAGCGACCTTCTCGCCCTCGTCGAACGCGGCCGTGTCAAGTTCCACGAATCCGAGGAATTCGTCTACTGGCAGAAGTCCACACCCGGCCCCCATATCTTCGTCATCCAGCAAGGCACGGTCTCCCTGATCGAAGAGAACGGCAGCCAGGAAAAGCTCTGTGATGTCCGCGGCGAAGGCGATCTCCTCGCCATCGAGCGCTTCCTCGGCGCATCGCAGTATCGCTACTCCGCGCGAACCAACTCCGACGTCATCCTCTACGCGCTGCCCGCCCAGGACTTCGAACCGCTCCTCACCAAATACCCCGCCGCCGCCAAATACCTGGAAGCCCACGCCTCCGTCTCCGCCGGATTTCGCACCACCGGCCACCGCGAGCTTCCTTCCCAGATACGCGTCTACGACGTGGCTTGGGCGCAAACCACCGTCACCTGTACACCCGCTACTACCTTGCAGGAAGCAGCCCGCCGCATGTCGCAAGCTGGAGCCAAAGCCGCACCCGTACTCGACACCAGCCATTGCGTCCTCGGTATGCTCACGTCCCAGACCCTGGTGGAAGCCATCGCCGGCGGCCAGCTTCCGTCTTCTCCCGTGTCTACGGCCATGCAAACTCCCTGCTGCATCGCCCCCCACAACACCGTCAGCGACGCCATTCTCGCCATGGCCAGGGCCGGCGTCGAATACGCCGCCATGACCAGCGATGGAGCCGCCACCGGCAAACTCGAAGGCATCGTCAGCGCGGCCAATCTCGCCGCCGTCTTCGGCTCCTCGCCCTTTGACAGCATGCCCCGCATCGCCACCGCCGATAGCACCGCCACGCTCCATCATCATCACACCTCCGCCCGAGCCTTCCTTCTCGATCACGCCACAGCCGTCGCCTCGGTCAGTTGGATGGCCGAATGGGCCGGCGAATTCGACCGCCAGGTCCTCCGCCGCCTTCTCGCTCTATCCGGCATCGAGACGCAGGGCTACTGCTGGTGCTTCACCGGAGCCGCCGGACGCGGCGAAAAGCTCACCGCCGGTCTCCCTGGCCTCGCCTTGATCGTCGCCGATCCCTCCCAGCGCGACGCGGCCCTCCAGGATTATCACGAAATCCTCCGCCAGTTCGTCGAATGCGGATACCGCCGCTTCGACCCGCCTCCCGATGACCCCGATTTCCCCTGCGCCACACTCGACGAATGGATCGAGCGTTTCCAGGGCTGGGTCCAGAACCCCATCCTCAACATGGTTTACGATGCCCGCCCCTTCTTCGACCTCGCCCCCGTCCACGGCGACTGCGAGCTCTGGAACCAGCTCGCCGCCAGCGTCCGTGGCGAGATCGCCGCCGACAAGAGCTTCATCCACATCCTCGCCCACGACTGCCTCAACAGCTTCCCGCCCATCGCCTTCCTCCAGGATTACGTCGTCGATGAAACCGGAGCCCAGCTTGAAACCTTCCAGTTGGAGCGTTCCGCCCTCTGGCCGCTGGTGGATGTCGCGCGGGTACTCGGCATGGCCGCCGGCCAGCCTCTCGGCAGCTCCACCGCGCAGCGCTTCGCTCTTGCCACGCGCCGCCTCCCGCAACACGAACGCATCTTCCGCGAAGCCTCGGAAACCCTTCAGGTGGTCCTCTATCAGCAGATGCGCAGCGGCCTCCACACCGGCTCGAGCGGCGCCGAACTCCCACCGGCCCTACTCAGCCGTCACGACCGCCAGGTGCTCAAAAGCGGCTTCCGTTCCATCGTCCGCCTCCTCGACTTCATGGCCGGCGAACAGTGGCGGGAGGCGCTATGAGCTACGCGGACGACACCCCCATCGATCAAGTGCGCTTCATCGTCCTCGATTCGGAAACCACCAGCCTCGACCCGCGCACGGCCCGCCTCATCACCATCGGCGCCGTCGCCGTCCAGAACGGCGAAATCCTCCTCGAAGATTCCTTCGAAGCCCTCCTTCGCGTCAGCCACAACACCAGCGCCGTCACCGTCCATGGCGTCACCCGCGACGAAAGCCTCACTGGCCTCGAAGAGCCCGAAGCCCTCAAGCTCTTCCTCGATTACGTCAAGGACGGCGTCATCGTCGGCCATCACATCGGCCACGACATCGCCACCTTCAATGCCGGCTACCAGCGCAACTTCGGCTTCACCATCGACAACCGCAGCCTCGACACGATGGACCTCACCCTTCACCTCGAACGCGACGGAGCCTTCGCCGGCCAGGATGAAATCCGCAATTTCTCCCTCGACGGCCTCTGCACCCAATTCGGAGTCATCCCCCACGACCGCCACACCGCCGCCGGAGACGCCTGGATCACCGCTCTCATCTTCCTCCGCCTGCTCCGCCTCGCCAAGAAGCATGGCCGCACCACGCTCGGCCGCCTCGCTGAACCCTTCACCCCTACGGAGTAGCATTTACACCGAATCTGAAATCTTTTTCCGCACAATTCCAACAATATACAAACCGACCCCCCCGGTTTCCCAAACCCCTGCTGCTACCCTCGAAGCAGAAAGGAAGCACGTACTATGTCTTCTGCCGATCAGAATCGCTTGAATGCCCAGCATTCCACCGGCCCGCGCACCGAGGCCGGCAAAGCCG
>CALFYR010000762.1 GCA_937954195.1 uncultured Dehalococcoidia bacterium | reverse complement strand
ACCCCGGCTCTCTCCCTCTCTCCCTTTCTCCCTTTCTCCCTTCTCCCTTTCTCCCCGCTAACGCTCAACACCCCGATAATCCCCCCATGTCCCGCGTCGTCATCGACCTCGGCTGCGGCAAACGCAAAAAACCCGGCGCCATCGGCATCGATATCGCCCGCATCCCCGGCGTCGATCTCGTCGCCGATGTCTTCCGCCCGCTCCCCCTCAAAGACAACTCCGTCGATGAAATCGTCGCCTCCCACATCATCGAACACGTCGACGACGTCCTCGACTTCATGGGCGAAGTCTGGCGCGTCTGCAAACCCGGCGCCCTCGTCTACTTCCGCTTCCCTCACGGCTCCTCCAAATACGTCACCTGGAAAGACCCAACCCACAAGCGCGGCGTCTTCCTCGCCACCTTCGAATACTTCGATCCCAACACCTTCGATGGCCAAGCCTGGGGCTACTACCACCCCGCCAAGTTCGAAATCACCGAACGCCGCATCAACTTCAACATGAACAGCGACATCTGGGAGGCCCAGGCCATCCGCCGCACCCTCGGCCGCGTCTTCGATTGGCTCGCCAACCGCAACGAACGCACCCAGTACCTCTGCGAACGCTTCTGGGGCAACTGGGTCGGCATGGAAGAAGCCCACATCTGGATGCGCGCCATCAAATAGCGCACTGCAACGAACCTGCAACCCCTTCCCGGCCCGCACCCGTGTCCCAAACTCGCCAGCTATGCGACAGTAATCGTGGCGTTGCGATCGCTTCACCCGCTCGCATGCCGAACCCAAACCACAGGCAGCTACATGAACGAAGAACGCTGGGAAGGGGAAGCCCAGGTCGTCCTTTTCGATGGGCTCACCATCGATTCCCACGTTGTCCGCCACCGCACACCTGACGGCCTCTGGTTCGGCGTCGCCACCATCGATGCCGTCGTCGCCGTCTCCGTCGGGGACCCCATCCAATGCCTCATCCCCGGCCAGGGCGCCCCGGTCGCCGGCCTCGTCACGAACGTCACCACCCACGCCGGCGTCAACTCACCACGCGCCACAAGCATCCGCTTCGAATCCTAAAGCCCCGCGAACACGAACATCAGCACAACAAGGCTCACCGCCACGCCCGCCATCGTCAGGTGGATGCTTCGCGGCAACCTCCGCGGCTCGAGCTCCCGGGGCTGCTGCAACTGTTGGTCCGTCTGGATCGCATGCAATTCCGAATCGTAGATCCCGTCCCAGCTCCGGAACCCGCTCGAGCGCAGCAGCACAAACATCCACAACACCATGATGAAGAACAGCGCCAGCGCCAGCCCGCCGGCCACCACGGCGCCATCGAACCCGCCGCTCGCGAACGTGAACCCCAGCACAACCGCCAGCACCACCGCGTCGATCGCGGCGATCCACACCAACGTCGTCCTCTGCGATGCAAGCCAACCGCCCGAAGTCACAGCGCTCACGTCACCCACAGTACCAGCCCCGGTCAACCTCAGCTGTACCGCGCCAGCTCTTCCGCTGCCCACCGCACGAACGTCTCCGTCGCCTCCTGCGTAATCGTTGGGTCCGGGTCCTCCGTCCACATCGTCCGCCGCCACTCCAACACCTCCGAAAGAAACGCCGCCCACTGCACGTGCTTCCGCGCCACCCATCGCGCCGCGTCCTCCTTCGATGGCTGCCTGCCCTCCGCCCACGTGAACAGCGCCCGGCAGGCCGTCAGCACCGCGTATGCCTGCGCCCCGCGCCGCTCCAGCCGGTGCGACCACTCGCGCCACTCGAACGCGTAATCCCGCACCGATTCCTGGAACTCCCGCAGCGAAACCGGACCGATGAACTCCCCCGGCGGCGGACCGAACAGCGTCTGTCCCTGCTCCCGCACCAGGTACCAGTTCATCAGCCAGTCGATACCCGCGTCCTTCGTGTTCAACGGCTCTCCGGGGCTGATCACCGTGATCGGGCTCCGCTCCTCCCGAAACGTCCGCAGCCCCTCTCGCTCCATGTACAGCACCTCGATCCGGTCGTCCCAGGCCGGGTGCCGCCGCGCGAACCCCGCGTGCATCTCGCGTAGCCGTTCGAACTCGCGCTCCTCCAACGGCGAAGGCAACACCGCCAGCAAGTCGATGTCGCTCAACTCCGGCTCGAACCCCCCATTCACCAGCGACCCGTACAGGTACAGCCCCAACAGCCGCTCGCCCAGGATCCCGCTGATCCCCTCCCGCAATTCCGCCAACAACTCCGCAATCCCGGCCGGGTAGCCCTTCATCCGACGGCATCATACCGTCGCGGCCAACGGCCAACGGCTAACGGCTAACGCCCACTCCCCCTAACCTAAACCCGTGACCTACGAACGCCCCGTGCTCGTCATCTTCCATGGCGCCACCGGCGAGCTCCCCGCCGAACGCATGATGGCCGCCGCCCGCGTCGCCGCCGCCCGCAACACCGCCCGCTCGGCCCTCGCCGCCGGCTTCGAAGCCGTCATCGTCGCCACCGACCAGCCCGCCGCGTTCGAACCCGAATTCCCCGGCCTCCTCATCGACCCCGACCAGCCCGGCGAACCGTTCGACTACGCCCGCCGGCTCCGCGGCATCGTCGCCCGCTTCGGCCTCGCTCGCCCCGCCGTCATGGGCTCCGGCTCGGTCCCCCTCCTCGGCGTCGATGAGTTCCGCCTCGTCGCCGAACAACTCGATATGCGCGATGCCCGTTTCGTCACCAACAACTTCTTCTCCTCCGACCTCACCGCCTGGACCCCCGGCGAGGCCATCCACCGTTGCGGCCCCTTCGAACGCGACAACGTCCTCCCCCGCCGCCTCCGCGATAACGCCGGCCTCGCCCCCATCACCCTTCCCCGAACCACCGCCACCCAGTTCGATCTCGATACCCCCAGCGACCTCGCCGTCCTCTCCCTCGTTGAAGGCCTGGACCCGGAGCTCGCGGCCGCGACAGAACCCGCCCGCCCGGCGGCCCACCGCTACCGAGCCCTCATGCCCTTCCTCTGCGACCGAACCGCGCAGATCGTCGTCGCCGGCCGCGTGAGCAGCCAGGCCTGGCAATACCTCGAACGCGAAACCGCCTGCCGCGTGCGGCTGTTCAGCGAAGAGCGCGGTCTCGCCGCCGCCGGCCCGGACCATCGCCCCCGCAGCCTCCTCGGCTTCCTCATCGAAGAGGTAGGCGTCGAACGCTTCTTCGAGCGCATGGCCGAACTCGGCGATGCCGCCGTCATCGATACCCGCGTCATCGAAGCCCACCTCGGCGTCCAACCCTCACGCGAAGACCGCTTCCAGAGCGACCTGCTCGCCTGGGAACGCGTCGAAGACCCCTTCCTCCGCCAGTTCACCCGCGCCGCCGCCAGCGCCCCCATCCCCGTCCTCCTCGGTGGCCACTCCCTCGTCGCCGGCGGCCTCATGGCCATCAACGACACCGCCTGGCTCGAAAACGACCGCCGCCTCGGCCTCTAAGAGTCGCGGCCCTCCGTGGCCGCACGGCGCCATGCGCCCAACGGAACCATCCCAACCACCACCCCTCCAGGAGTCGCGGCCCTCCGTGGCCGCAGGGCGCCATGCGCCCAACGTACCCATCCCAACCACCACCCACCCAGGAGTCGCGGCCCTCCGTGGCCGCAGGGCGCCATGCGCCCAACGTACCCATCCCCACCACCACCACCCACCCAGGAGGCCCGACCGAAAGGGAGGGTACATATCACCCCCAAACCACACCAAATCCCCCACCCCAACGGGCTGCCCCTCAGAACGGCTTGAACACCGCAATCCACGCCAGCAACGGCACACTCAACACCAGAAT
>CALFYR010000761.1 GCA_937954195.1 uncultured Dehalococcoidia bacterium | reverse complement strand
GGTCGTCGTTGTTGGTGTCGAGGCTTTCGGACTTGATGGTGACGGTGGCGTTGGAGGCCGAGAAGTCAGAGGGGTCGACGTCAGCCGCGATGTCGAAGTCCTTGAATGTGCCGCGGGCGGTGGAAATCACCATGTGCTTGACGGCGAATTGGATGGAGGAGTGGGTGGGGTCGAGGGTCCAGGTCATGTTGCTTCTTCCTTACAAAGTATTGCCGAGCTACCGGATACAAGTAAGTTAGCGGAGGTGGCCACACATGTCAAGCACCTCACAAAAAGTAAGTTTCGGATGTGGTATACTCTCCTCGATGAGCACGCAAACGCAGACCCATGACGAGGTTTCCGCCTACTGCCCGGTGTTCCAGAACACCGTGGAGCTGATTGGCCGGCGATGGTCCGGTGCGATCATCCGGAGCCTGCTTGCCGGGTCGGTGCGTTTCGGTGAGGTGCTCTCTCGCGTCCCTGGCCTTTCCGACCGCCTGCTCTCCGAGCGGCTGCGCGAACTCGAGAGCGCCGGCATCGTCACGCGGACCGTCATCCCCGAGGTGCCGGTGCGCATCGAATACCACCTGACCGAAAAAGGCCGGGAGCTCGAGCAGATCGTGGCGGCGATCGACGCCTGGGGCTCGCGCTGGGGCGAAGGGCACGAGCAAACCGCCCCAAGTTAAGGACTTCCGGTTTACAGGGCATGCAGCAATCGCATACCCTCCCCGCAACCTGACGGGCGGGAGGTGGCGGCGTGAAACGCCTTGCGCTGGCATGTGTAGCGGGATTCGTCCTCACGAGTTGTGGAGGGGGCGGCGGTGGTACGCCCGGGCAGTTCGCCGACGGCGATGATGCGACATCGACCCCCACGCCAACGGAAGAAGTGGCCGGCGCGAGCAGCACGCCAACCACGGCCGCAACGGCTGAATCGACGCCGGCCGGAAACACCTACACGGTGGTCGCCGGCGATACGCTGTGGGGCATCGCCCAGCAGTTCGGCACCACGGTGGATGCGCTGGCAGAGGCCAACGGGATTTCGAACCCCTCGTCCATCGAACCGGGACAGGTACTTACCATCCCCGGTGCGGCGGCCCAGTAAACTCACAGATGTATCAATTCTGACCACTCGCTCAGTTTTCCGTTAACAGTTCGCTGGTGCGTGCCGATACCCACGACGGGGAACATTCCCGGAAGGGGGCTTTCCGTGTTAGGGAAGCTGGCAGAGTTGGCAGAGCTCGCGACGGTTCGCGGCGCCGCCGCTACCGATAGGGCCGTCGTCGAGGCGTGTGACGTCATTCGCGAGTTGCTCGGCGCCGAAGACGCGTACGTGCTGCGTTCGGGCGACCCGCACTTCGTGCGTGTTGGCTGCGACTGCGATCCCCGGGAGTACGAAGTAAAGCAGCGGGGCTACTGGCTCTCGTGGCGCGACCTCGCCGGAAACCCCGATACCGTGGCCGGCCTGGCGAACATCAATGAACGCATGGTGACCGAGAGCATCCCGTTCGCGCCGGGCCTTCCCGCAACGCACCTGGCCACGATCCTGCCGAACAACGAAAGCAATTCCGAGATGCTTGTGGTGCGCGGCCCCTGGCGAGACGGATTGACTGGCGACCAGGTCCAGCTTGTTCACGCCATCCGCCCGCTGATGTCGTATCTCATCGGCAACGTCCTGGATTCCGAGCGGCAGGAGCGCGTCCGTACGCAGCTCACCGCCCTCGCCGAGATCGCCCAGGCGTTTAGCCACAGCGAGGGTTCGTCGGCGCTCACAGCCCTGTGCACGGCGCTCGCCAATGCATCGGGCTTCGCCTGGGTGACGCTGTACGTGTACGACCCGCGCAACGGGTTGGTGGTCGAACGGGCGGCGAACATCGCGCGCCATTCGAACACCGAAGCCGCCCAGGCTGCCCTTCGTGGCGAAGAAGCTCCAACTGCCCAGGAGCGCAACCGCCGGGTTACGCGTCAGCTCCTCGCCACGCGCATGCCCATCCTTGTGCCCGATGTCGCCGATCCGGCCGAGAACGTGATGCTGGACGATGAATTGCGGCGGTACTACGAGCGGGCGCACGTGGTCTCGCTCGCCTGCTTCCCTGTGTTCATCCAGGATGAGCTGAACGCGACGATCACGTTCTCTGCGAACGAGCCGCACGATTACAACATCACGGAGGTGGCCTTCCTCCAGGCGCTCGTTTCGCAGGCGACGAACACGCTCCGCGCCATGGGGCTCAGCCGTGAACTCCAGCAGGCGGAACAGCAGCTGCGGGCCGTGGTTTCGAACGCTCCCGTCTTCCTGACCGTGATGGATCCCGATGGCACGATTGTCCTCTCCGAAGGCGCCGGGCTGCAGCAAATGTCCTCTCAGATGGGGACGATGGTTGGCCGTTCGATGTTCGAAATCATCCGGCCAGAGATGCGCGACGCGTTCCGGACCAGCCTCAAGCGCGGCATGGCCGGCGAGCACTTCTCGACCACCGTCCAGATCTTCGATCGAGACTTCCAGACGCAGTTCGGCCCGCTTCGGGGCGAAGAGGGCGACCCGGTCGGCGTGATTGCCGTGACCCTTGATGTGACGGAACGGCGGACGGCCGAGCGCAAGCTGATGACGCTGAACAGGGAGCTGGAGCTGGCCAAGGAGAAGGCCGAACAGCTGGCTCGGACCGCCGAAGACTCCCGGCAGCGGGCGGAGTACCTCGCGCGCCACGACGACCTGACCGGCCTTTTCTCGCGCCGGGCATGGTTCGAAGCGGCAACCCAGAACCGCCCGGCGGCGGTGGCCGTCTTCGATGTGGACTACTTCAAGACGATCAACGACCGGTTCGGGCACCCGGCCGGCGACGCCGTGCTACGGACGGTAGCGCACCGGATCCGAGAAGCGATCGGGGAAGCGGGTGTGGTGGGCCGCCTCGGTGGCGAGGAGTTCGGCGTGGCGTTCTTCGTCCCGATTCATGAGGCGGAGCAGGCGGCAGCCCGCGCCGTTGCCTCCGTGGGCGGCGCGCCGTGCGACCTCGATGGCGCGACGTCACTTCGGGTGACCGTGAGCGCGGGAATCGCCGCCTGCCGGCGGGCGACCGACACCCCGGATGAGGCGGTCGATCGGGCGTACGAGTCCGCCGACCGCGCGCTCTACGAGGCCAAGGCGCGGGGCCGCCATCAGCTGGTCATCTCCCAGGCCGCCTGAGCTAACGATCCAGCATCTCCATCACCTGCGCCGCCACGTATCCCGGGTCTTCCATTGGGATGAAGTGGCTGTACTGGGGCAGGTAGATGTCTTCGCCGTGTTTGAAATGGCTGGCGAGGTCCGGGGCGGTCGGCGATCCACTCATATCCATCCCTGAAGATTCGGTGCGGGAGCGGGCGCGAAGCACGCGGACCGGTATGTCCAGCGCCTCGATGGCGTCGTAGATCGCCGTGTCGGCGTGGGCGCCGGCATAGACGGCGGCTTCGATGCGGGGCGGGCAAGCGAGCACGTACCCCTCGCCGTCCGGGTTCGGGAGCAGGCCATACTCGCAGTAGTCGCGGAGCACCTCCGGGTCCCAGCGGCTGAACGGTTCGCGGCTCGCGAAACGGTCGAACATCTCCTGGGGCGAGGCCCACTCGTTCCGGCGCCGGGAGGCGAAGTGGTCGCCTTCGCCCCACGGCCGGTCACGTATCGTTTCCCGCGGGCCAATCACGGGGTCCACCAGCAGCAGGCTCCGGAACGCACTAGGTACAGCGGCAGCCGCGCCTGTGATGGCATGGCCGCCCTTGGAGTGTCCGACGGCGAGGACGCGGTCGAACTTCAGTTCACGCGCGACGGC
>CALFYR010000760.1 GCA_937954195.1 uncultured Dehalococcoidia bacterium | reverse complement strand
GATGTAGAGGGTGCGCCCGGTTGAGCGGCGAGAGAGTTCGCTTGCGAGCTTGATGCGCTGCGCCTCGCCGCCCGAGAGCGTGGTGGCGGGTTGGCCGATGTGGATGTACCCGAGGCCCGTCGCTTCGAGCGTATCCAGGATGCGCTTGACCCGGGGGAAGCGCTCGAAGAACTCGGCCGCTTCGGAGACGGTCATGTCCAGGACTTCGGCGATGTTCTTGCCGCGGAAGGTGATCTCGAGCGCCTCGCGGTTGTAGCGCTTGCCGTGGCATACCTCGCAGGGAACGGTGACGTCGGGGAGGAACTGCATTTCGACGACCTTGTAGCCGTCGCCCGTGCATTCTTCGCAGCGTCCGCCCTTCACGTTGAAACTGAATCGCCCCGCCTTGTAGCCGCGCGCTTTCGCTTCCGGGACTGACGCGAACATGTCGCGGATGATGCCGAACGCACCCGTGTAGGTGGCCGGGTTGGAGCGGGGTGTACGGCCAATTGGCGACTGGTCGATATCGACGATCTTGTCGACGTGTTCGAGCCCATCGATGCCATCGTGGCGGCCGGGGCGCTGGCGCGCGCCGTGGAGGGCGTTGAGGGCACGCTTCACGAGGCTTTCCGTAATGAGGGAGGACTTCCCTGAGCCTGACACGCCGGTTACCGCGACGAATTTGCCGAGTGGCACGTCAACGGTGAGGTTCTGGAGGTTGTTTTCCCTGGCACCGCGAACGGTGAGCTTCTTGCCGTTGCCCGGGCGCCGTTCGGTCGGCACCGGGATTTCACGGCGACCCGAAAGGTAGGCGCCGGTGATGCTCCCGTCGTTGGCCATGATGGCGTCCATGTCGCCTTCCGCGACGACGTGACCGCCGTGGACGCCCGCGCCCGGGCCCATGTCGATGATCCAGTCAGCGGCGCGCATCATCGCTTCGTCGTGTTCGACGATGAGGACGGTGTTGCCGAGGTCGCGGAGGCGTTCGAGGGTGCGGATGAGGCGGTCGCCGTCCACCGGGTGAAGGCCGATGGATGGCTCGTCGCAGATGTAGAGGACGCCCATCAGGGCCGAGCCTATCTGGGTCGCCAGGCGGATGCGCTGGGATTCGCCACCGGATAGCGTACCGGAGACGCGGTTGAGCGTGAGGTACTCCAGCCCGACGTCGACCAGGAATTCGAGCCGGGCGCGAATTTCCTTCAGTATCTGGTAGGCAATGGTTTGTTCGCGCGTATTGAGCGGGGTACCGGGGCCGGCGAGGCGATCGAACCACTGGCGCGCGGCCGTGATGCTCAGGTTTGTGACATCGACGATCGCCCGTTCATCTATAAGGACGGCGAGCGCCTCCTTTCGGAGGCGGCGGCCCTTGCA
>CALFYR010000759.1 GCA_937954195.1 uncultured Dehalococcoidia bacterium | reverse complement strand
AGGTGGTCGCACATGCGCTTCATGTCGGCCTTGAACTCCGCCACGTCCCGGAACGCATCGATCCGCCAGGCGGCGAACCACCACCCCTGCTCGATGCGGTCGGCGAACAGCGCCGAACCCATGCCCGGCAGCACGCCGGTCAGGATGTCCACCATCAGCCCGAGCCCGTAGCCCTTGTGGTTGCTCGTCGCGACGTGGCTGCCCAGCGGCAGCAGCGCGCCGCCCTTCCGCAGGATTTCCGGGTCGTCGGTATCGGTTCCGTCGGTATCAACGGCCCAGCCGGGCGGTATGCGCCGCCCCTGCCGCATCGCGATCTCCAGCTTGCCGCCGGCGACGGCCGTCGTAGCCGCGTCGATCATGTACGGGTGGCTGCCTTCCACCGGCGCGGCCATGGCGATGGGGTTCGTCCCGTAGGCGCGATCAAGGCTTCCGGATGCGACGGCGATGGGCGGGACGTTGCACATGGCCATTCCGATCATGTCGTGATGAGCAGCCATGCAGGCGTAGTAGCCGGCCGCGCCGAAGTGCCGGCCGTTCCGGACGGCGACCATGCCGATGCCGGTCGCTTCGGCCTTGTCGATCGCAGATTGCATGGCTCGTTTGGCGATGAGGACACCGAGGCCGGCATCGGCATCCCACGTGGCCGCGACGGGACTTTCGCGCTCGACGTTCACGACCGGATTCGGATTGATGACACCTCGCTTGAAGCCGGGTGCGTAGCCGGGGTGCCACGGAAGATGGGCGATGCCGTGGGATTCGACGCCGGCCAGGTCGGCGTCGAGCAGGACTTCGGCGCCCTCGGCGGCGTCCTCGGGTGGCATCCCGAGTCGCTGGAAGACGGACGTGGTGAAGTCGAGCAGGTCCTTGTGGCGAAATCGCTGGCGTTCGTCTGGGAGGCGGGAGTCGGTCACGGTTGCAGCCTCGACGGGAAGGTGGGCGAAGCATACCGGGAGGACAAACGAAGGGGCCGCCTCGTGAGGCGACCCCTTCGGGAGTGGGAGACAGGCGGCGGGTGCTATTCCTCGAAGAGGATGCGGCCCGAGCCGGTGGCAATGAACCAGTAGGCGTTGCCTTTCTTCATCGTCTCCATGGTGTTGAGATACCACGGGAGGCCGGGACCGAAGCGCTGCCACGTTCCGCTGACCGGGTCCCACGAGTAGACGATCTGGATTTGCTTTTCGAGTCCGGCGAGTGCCTGCGCAGGCGGGAGGTTGTTCCCCGGCCAGGCGAGCAGGTTCGCACCGGGCACGATCGGGAGCGACGGCGGCGTCACGGTCGGCGTCTTCGTCGGGGTTGGCGACGGGCTCACGCCAGGCGTGGGGGTCCTGGTCGGAGTCGGCGACGGTGAGGGAGTGCTGCTGGGCTGGGCGGTGGGCGTGTTGCCGCCACCCTGACCCGGAGGGGTGGTCGGCGTGCTGGTCGGTGGGGGCGGGAACCCTCCACCACCGCCAGCTGGCGGGGTGGGTGTGTTCGTAGGTGACTGCCCCGGAGGAGGCGTAGGAGTGTTTGTGGGCTGCTGGGTCGGTTCTTCCGTGGGCTCTTCAGTCGGTTCTTCTGTTGGAGTGGCCGTTGGCTCACCGCCGCCAGCGCCGCCGTAGATGGCGAAGAGACCCTGGACGTCGTCAGCCGTCGGCGTGCGCTTCTGGCTGCCGCTGGAGTAGCTCGCGAACATCACGGCGCCACCATCGGAGGAGTGATTCAGGCCGAGAGCGTGGCCGAATTCGTGCAGGGCGACAGACTCGAGGTCGACGCTGGTGGGACTGCCGAGCGTCCAGTTCCAGTCTGGGTCGAACTCCATGTCGAATTCGACGGCGGGCTTGAACGGGTTGCCCTGGCTCGAGAACCAGGAGCAGGTGACGGCGAGGACGGAACCGCTCTGAGCATCCCATCCAACGGTGTTGGCGCCATCGGTGCCACCGCCGCAGGCGCCGGTGCCGGCACCGGTGGTTCCGCCGCCGGTGAACTGGAAGTTCGCACCCTGCTGCCCCCAGGAACCGGCAGCGCTGACCATGGCCTGCTGGGCCCCGCCGGAGACCGCGGAGGGTTCGCCATCGGCGTTGTAGGCCCAATCGGCCGAACCATCCATCCACTTGAAGCCGCTGGCGACGTAGGCCGCGGTGACAGAGCCCGGGGCGATTTCGAACGCGCCGGGGAACTGAGCGATCATTTCCTCGCGAGCCGTCGTCGCCGCCTCATCGAAGGTGCCAGTGCCATCATCAAACATGAAGAAGCCAATTTTGACGTGGTACCACTCGCCACCTTGCGGGACCATGAGGATGGTCTCGACATCGCGGAAGCGGGGATTGGACTCGGCGCTGACGCCGCCGGCGCCAACGTAGACGTATGCAGCCATGCCCCAGGCAAAGACCGCGAACGTTCCCAGTAGTGTCGCGATGCGCCAGGCGCTGCGACGGCTGTTCGATTGCTTACCCACCCCTTGGATCCTTCCTCCGCCACTGCCGTCCCGTGCGGCCTCGCGGACTTGTCCTCTTGGGTTGAGGGTCGGCGTAAAGACGCTGAATCAGCACAGGAGAGGGAGGGGTGAAATCCCGAATCGCGGGTGAAGATTCGGTGGACGCTTTACCATTTGCGGAGGAGGCATCGATGCGCGTTGGGACGGTTCGAGAACGGAAGGACGGGGAACTTCGGGTTGGACTCACGCCGGAAGGGGCGTTCGCCCTGGCCACCCAGGGTCACGACGTGGTGTTCGAGCGAGGAGCGGGCGAAGGTTCGGGCCACCCGGACGCCGCCTACGTTGCATCGGGGGCGCGGCCGCTGGACACAGCGGCGGAAGTCTGGGCGACCGCCGACCTGTTGGTGAAAGTGAAGGAACCAGTTGAGAGCGAGTACGTCTACCTTCGCGCGGGGGCCACGCTGTTCACCTACCTGCACCTGGCAGCAGAGCGCGAGCTCACGGAGCGGCTGCTGAGCTCCGGGATGACCTCGCTGGCGTATGAACTCGTTCGCCGGACGGACGGCTCGTTGCCACTCTTGGCGCCGATGTCGCAGGTGGCGGGGAGGATGGCGGCGGAGATCGGAGCGCAGCTGTTGAAACACCCCGGACCCGGCCGAGGGAAGCTGCTGGGAGGTGTTGCAGGCGTGCCACCGGGGAAGGTGGTCGTCATCGGGTCCGGGACGGTTGCGACGGCGGCCGCACGGGTGCTGATGGGCCTCGACGCCCGCGTGACGGTGATGTCGCGGGACCTGGCGCGGCTCACCTACCTGCAGGAGAACTTCGGCGGACGGATCGCGACGCGGGTTTCTTCGCCGCAGGGCGTGGCGGAGGAGATGGCGGGCGCGGACCTTGCCATCCTTTCGGTGCTGGTGCCGGGCGCTGCCGCGCCGAAGGTGGTGACGCGCGACATGGTGCGTTCGATGGGGCCGGGCGCGGTGATTGTGGATGTTTCGATTGACCAGGGCGGCGCCGCGGAGACGAGCCGGCCGACCAGCCACAGCGAGCCGTACTACATCGAAGAGGGCGTGATTCACTACTGCGTGACGAACATGCCTGGAGCGGTACCCCAGACGAGTACGCAGGCCCTCACGAGCGCGACCTTGCCGTACATCGAGGCGCTGGCACGGTTCGGGCCGGAGGATGCGATGCGCCGAGACCGTGCCCTGGCGGAATCGCTGAGTACGTACCAGGGGAGTCTCGTGCGCGGACCCGTCGCGGAGACATTCGGGATGCCGGCGGCGCCGAACCCGTTCCTGTAGACCAATTCAACCACCCCCGACGGTCAGGATTGGGCCTATCGACGGCGCACGAGTTGCGGGCACACTGAGTTGCATCTCACGGCAGACCCGGAGGGGTGCAATGGCGGACTGGTTCGACCACATCGACGACGAGCGGAAGAAATTCATCGAGAAGCAGCACGTGTTCTTCGTGGCGACGGCGCCGTCGAATATGGAGGACGGGTTCGTGAACGTTTCGCCAAAGGGCCGCACGCTGCTGCGGGTGTTGGGGCCGAACCTGGTGGGATACCTGGATTACCCGGGAAGCGGAAACGAGACGGCGAAGCACACCGACGAGAACGGGCGAATCACCCTCATGGTGTGCAGCTTCGACGCAACGGCCGGGATACTGCGGTTGTACGGGACGGGCCGGCGCGCGGACCTGGATGACGCCGAGTTCGTGCAGTACCGGGACGCGTTCCGAAGCGACTTTCACCCATTTGTGCGGCAGGCGTTCCTGATCGACGTGGAGAAGGTGCAGACTTCGTGCGGCTACGCGGTGCCGCGGATGGAATTTACGGCGGATCGCGAAACGCTGGACAAGTGGTGCGAGAACAAGGCCGTGCCGCGGGAGATGGTGGATGGGGTTCCACAGCCGGGGCGTTTCGAGCGAAAGGACGGGACGGTGATCGTGGCGCGTTAGGCGTCGAAGGACTCGACCGTGAGGCGGATGCCCTCTTCGAAGGTGACCCGGGGTTCCCAGCCGATAACGGCTCTTGCGCGAGAGCAATCAAGCCAGAAGTCGCGCACGTCGCCGGGGCGCGGCGGGCCGAAGGTGGGTTCGAGGGTGTTGCCGGTGGCTTCGGACAATGTCTTGAAGATGTGGTTCACCGAAATGCCGACGCCGGTGCCGATGTTCGCCACGAGCCCATCTCCGCCGGTGAGGGCGAGCACGTTCGCGCGGGCGATGTCCCCCACGTAGAGGTAATCCTTTCGCTGTTCGCCATCGCCATCGATGGTGCAGGCGCGGCCGTCCTTCATGAGGCCGGTGAAGATGGCAACGACGCCGGCCTCGCCGTGTGGGTCCTGGCGTGGGCCAAACGCGTTGCCGTAGCGGAAGATGGTGAACGTTATGTCGGAAGTACGGGCGGCGAGTTGGACGTAGAGTTCGCCGACATATTTGGAGTTGCCGTAGTTCGACCGCGGTGCAACTGGATGTTCTTCGGTGATGGGGAGGGACTGCGGATTGCCGTACACGGTTCCGCCCGATGCGGCGTAGATGACCTTCCGGACGCCGTTTGCGACGGCGAGCGACATGACCCGGGCGGTGCCACCACCGTTCACTTCGAGGTCGTGAACGGGATCGGACTGGCCGACTTTGACGCTTGCCTGGGCGGCGTTATGTGAAATAACTTCAGGGCGAAACTCGGCCACGATGCGCTCGAATTCGCGCGCATGGATGTCCACTTCGTGGAGCGTGGCTTCGCGTGGGACGTTCGCGCGTCGTCCGGTGGCGAGATTGTCGACGACGGCGACTTCATGACCCGCCTCGAGATAGGCTTCAACGATGTGCGAGCCGATGAAGCCGGCTCCGCCAGTGACGAGGATGCGCATGTGGGGAGTTTGGGGTGGAGGGCGCAAGGCGCAAGGCGCCCGCTGCCGGGCTCACGCGCTCTGCGTGGATGGCTCGCGGAGACGGGCGAGGCCCCAGCCGATCGCGGCGCAGGTGGCACCTGCGACAAGTCCCCCGACCAGGGTGGGAGCGATGAAGTCGGAAAACGAGCCGCCGGTGGACATCTGGGCCCACTTGGCGAGCGCAACGTTGAGGGTGAAGCCACCGGCGAATCCCCAGGCCGCCCACGGACGTTCGCGGGGAGAGGAGCCCATTGACAGTTCCTCAAGGACATCGCGGACGGGGCTCATGGGCTCGGAGGCGCGACGAGCGGCTTCGGCTTCGAGCGCGGCAACGAGTTCGTCCACGAGTTCATCGGGAATGTCGTCGAGCATGCGCTCGTAGGCGGCGGCCTCAGCTGCGTAGTTGGTTGGGATCGGAGCGGCCGGGCCAGCGACGAAGTTGGCCGCGTTCTTCCGTTTGCGGATGCCCTGTGAACAGGCGGCGCAGCGGTTCGTGCCGTTGGACCAATCATCAAACCCAAGGGCCTGGCCACAGCCCATGCACCGTGTCCGCACGAAGGTGTCGGGCATGCTTAGCCTCCCTCGGAAGGCGGCAGTCCGCCAGTACCGGGACCTTCCGAAGGTGGGAGGGCCGGTGTGGGCGTTGCGATGGGAGCGGGCGTGTTCGTTGGGGTTGGCGAAGGCGTCGGCGTTGCCTCGGAAGGGCCCTGTGTCGGGGTGGCAGTGGGCGTTGGGGTGACAGTCGGGTTGCCCTCGTTCGTGCCCTGGGTGGGCCGGGGCGCGGGAGTGTTGACGCCCGCGACCGTTTGGACAGGCGTGGGGTTCGAGCCTGAATCTCCCTTATCGCCGGGAGGAGTTGGTGTCGCAGTGGGGACGGAGACCGAAGGGGTCACGGTCAGGCCGGCGTCTTCGCCATCCTGAGCGCCGAGCACCTCGCTCTGGCTGCCATCGAAGACTTCCATGCCGGCTCCGGCACCCTGGAGTTGCGTAAGCAGCGACGGGAGTCGCGACTCACCGGTGGTTCCGGGCGGAGGAGGTGTGGCGACGGCACCTTCCATTGGGTAGCCCATGCAGGCGGTCGAGAGGATGACTGGCGCGGCGATGAGCGAGAGGGCGGCGGCTCGAAGACGGCGGCTCCGAATGTGCATGAGCGAAGCGTAGGCCCGGTATATGGTTGTCTGTATCGGGCGAGCGCCAATCCGAGCGGGGGAACATCCCTAGGCATCGGAGTGAAACCCCTAACCCGGGAGGGTGGCGGTGAATGTGGCTCCGCGGCCGGGGGTGGAGGCAACGCTGATGCGGCCTCCATGCGCTTCGGCAATCCACCGGGCGATGGCCAGGCCCAGGCCCGTTCCAGTCTGCGGGGAACGTGCTTCGTCGTGTCGATAGAAGCGGTCGAAGATCCGGGCCTGTGCTTCCACCGGGATGCCGGGCCCGGTATCGGAAACAGTTAGCGTCCATGTGCGACCAGAGCGGCGGGTTCGAACGTCGATACGACCAGATTCGGGCGTGTACTTGAGAGCGTTGTCGAGGAGGATGGCGAGGAGTTGCCGAAGGCGTTGGGGGTCGCCCTGAATGGTGCCTGCGGCGAGTTCGCTGCTGAGCTGTATGTCTCGCATGCCGGCCACCGGGGTCATATCTCGAACGAGCCCGCCGAAGAGTTCAGCCAGATCGACCTGTTCGCGAATCACTTCGAGGCGTTGCTCGTCGGCCCGTGCCAGCAAGAGCAGGTCGCCGACGAGGCGCGTGAGGTGGTCCGCTTCTTCGTTGATGGCGGCGACCTGATCGATGTTGGCTTCGACGGTCTGGTCCGGATGGCGAAGGAGGAGTTCAGCGTTCGCTTTCATTACGGCGACGGGCGTGCGGAGTTCGTGGGATGCGTCGCTGACGAACCGGCGCTGGGTATCCATCGCCTGGCGGATGGGATGGAGAGCTCGGCCTGCCAACAGAAACCCACCGAGCGTCGCCAGGGACACGCCGGCGACACCGCCAAGGCCAAGCACTACTGCGAGGACCCTGAGCTGGTAGTCCCGTGCTTCCAGCGACCGGCCGACGGCGAGCGTGGCCGATTCGCCAGATTGAGTGGATGCATGGATCAGCGATACACGGTAGTGGTACCCGCCCGCGTTGAAATCCGTCCGGCGGCGGGAGGCCCCATCGTCGAGGATGAGATCCTGGATCGGAAAGGTGGTCTCATCGATCCCGCGCGAGTTAATGAGGATCGTCGCATCATCGGCGATGAGAAGATAGAAGATGTCAGGAGAGATCGCCCGCTGAGTGAACGGAGAGTCAGGACGGGGCTGGCCAGCGGCATTCGGATTCACGCGCAACGGGAGGCGGACAAGCTCGACCAGGGCGCGGTCTATCGAGTCGTTGATCTCATCGTCGAGTTGGCGAGCCATCGCGATGTAGGCAGCCGCACCGAGGACGGCGAGGATAACCGTGAAGGCCGCCGCGTACCAGAACGTGAGACGCCAGCGCGCTCGCTCAAACATTGGCGGCCCGGATGGAGTAACCAGCGCCCCGGACAGTCCGGATGAGCTTCGGTTCGTAGTTCTTGTCGATCTTGGTCCGGAGATAGTGGATGTAGGTATCCACGACGTTGGACTCAATCATAATGTCGTAGGACCAGACGAGATCGAGCAACTGGCTCCGGGTGAGGACCTGGCCGGGGTGCCGCATGAGCGTTTCAAGAAGTGCGAACTCGCGTGTGGTGAGTTCGATCGCGTCCCCGTCCCGGCGGGCCTCGCGGGAGCGAAGATCGAGTTCCAGGTCGCCGACGCGGAGGATGCCGGGTTCGGCGGCGGTCCCGGCCTGGCGGCGGCCGAACGCCCGGACCCGTGCGAGGAGCTCAGCGAGCGCGAATGGTTTGACGAGATAGTCATCGGCGCCGGCATCGAGGCCGGTGACCCGATCCTGAACGGAGTCACGGGCCGTGAGCATGAGGATCGGCGTCGCATCCTTGCCGGCACGGAGGCGGCGGGTGATTTCAAAGCCATCCATGGATGGAAGCATCACGTCGAGGACGATGAGGTCGTAGGGTTCGGCTTTGGCCTGGCCGAATGCTTCGAGGCCGTCCTCCACGAAGTCGACGACGTGACCCTCTTCCTCGAGGACGCGACGGACGGCGATCGCCAGCCGGCGTTCGTCTTCGACCAGGAGGATGTGCATGCGGATATGAGACCACATTGGAGGGTGGGGTTCATGAGAGGATTCTCATGTTGGTCCCATCGGCGTCTCATCCGGGCCGGACGGGGAGACGAGCGCCTCACCCCAAGCCTCTCTCACGCGCCGGAGGGAGCTACGACGGGTGCGTGCCCCGCTGCAGACCGTGAGGGTTTCAGCGGGCTTTGATGCGCTCGAGGAGGCCTTCGTATTGGATCGGGGTGATTGGGCGGACGACGCGACCCATTCCTGTCCAGTGAGCCCACTTCCAATCGCCAGTGGCACGGGGTTGCTCGACCGGAAAGAGGACCGGCTTCTCCTTGCTGGCGAGCATGAGGTGGTAGTGCTCGCCAAGGGGGACCGTTTCGTTCACGATGCCGATCCAGTACTGCATGTC
>CALFYR010000758.1 GCA_937954195.1 uncultured Dehalococcoidia bacterium | reverse complement strand
GGAGCTCCGGGAGCATCTTCTGCATCTGAGCGAGGATCGAGTAGTCACCGCAGCCGGGGCACCAGCGGACTTCCTGGTCGGAAACGAAGTCCTTGCGGGTAAGAACGGGGAGGTCGCCGGAGATAACCCCGTCGCCGGGGGCAGTAGGAGCGGTCATTTGGATTAGCCTCCACTCAGCGCGGCACTCTGGCCGAACTCAATGACGTATTCGTCGCGAAGCCCGAGGACTTCGTCGATCTTCCCTTCGATCTCGGCAATCTTGAACGGCTGCCCGGAGATCTTGTTGAAGGGGACTGCATCCACCAGGAACCTGCCGCGGATGAGCAGCGAGAGCTGGCCGGTGTTGAGTTCGGGAATGAGGACGCGCTTGTAGCGCTTCAGCACGTCGGGAAGGTTGCCCGGGAACGGGTTGAGGTAGCGCAGGTGCGCCGAGGCGACGCTCAGCCCCCGCTTGCGGGCGTTGTCGGCGGCGCTGGTGATAGCACCGTACGTGCCGCCCCAGCCAAGCACCAGCAGGTCCCCTTCGCCCGGCCCCGTCACCTGCAGGTCCGGAATGTCCTGCACCACGCGGTCGACGCGGCCCTTTCGGGCAAGCGTCATTTCGTGGTGGTTGCGCGGGTCGTAGCTGATGTCGCCGGTCTGGCCCGACTTCTCGAGGCCGCCGATGCGGTGTTCCAGGCCTTTCTGGCCCGGCACCGCCCACGGGCGGGCGAGCGTCTTCGGGTCGCGTTCGTACGGGTTGTACTCACCATCAACCGCCGAGGCGTACTTCCACTCAATCTTCGGAATGCTGCTGACATCCGGGATGCGCCACGGCTCCGAACCATTTCCAACGTAGCCGTCACTCATGAAGATGACCGGCACCATGTATTTCAGCGCGATGCGCACAGCCTCGATCGCCATCATGAAGCAGTCCGACGGAGTGGCCGGCGCGAGGATAGCGACGTAGCTATCGCCGTTACGGCCGAACATCGCCTGCAGCAGGTCGGATTGCTCGGTCTTGGTTGGCATACCGGTGCTGGGGCCAGCCCGCTGGACATCAATAACGACGAGCGGAAGCTCGGTCATGATCGCCAGGTTGAGCGCTTCGCTCTTCAGGGCGAGGCCCGGGCCGCTCGTGCCGGTGAGTCCGATGTGTCCGCCGTAGGCCGCCCCAATCGCGGCGCCGATCGCTGCAATCTCGTCCTCTGCCTGGAACGTCTTCACGCCGAAGTTCTTGAGCTTGGAAAGCTCGTGCAGGATGTCCGAGGCTGGCGTGATCGGATAGCTGCCGTAGAAGAGGGGGAGGTCGGCAAGGACTGACGCGGCGACGAACCCGAGAGCCGTCGCTTCGTTCCCAGAAATGTGGCGGTACGTACCCGGCTCCACCTTCGCGGGCGCCACGCGGTACTGCACCTGGAACATCTCGGTCGTTTCGCCGAAGTTGTACCCCGACCGGAGCGCGCGAAGGTTCGCCTCGAGAATGTCCGGGCGGCGCTTGAACTGCTCGGACGCCCACTTGACGGTGGTATCC
>CALFYR010000757.1 GCA_937954195.1 uncultured Dehalococcoidia bacterium | reverse complement strand
CGGGCTTCCGGTTCAGGCTGGCCGTACATATGGCCCTCGTATCCCATGATTCCCCGGTAGTCGATGCCTTCATCCACGAGCATTCGGGCTAGGGCCACCGTTTCCGCCGGGGTAGTAGTCCCGCAACGCCGCATACCGGCATCGACCTCAACAACTGCCTGCGCTCGCTGCCCGGAACGCTTCATGCCATCAATGAGTTCGCGAACGTTGAATTCCGTCTCGACCGCCGTAGTTATGTCGACACCGCGTTCGCGCAGCGCCATCAGCCGGTCAATCTTGATCGAGCCAACGACCTGGTTGGCCATGAGGATTGGGCCGAGGCCAGCATCTGCGAGGACTTCGGCTTCGCCCAGCTTCGCAACCGTGATGCCGATGGCGCCTGCTTCGAGCTGCAGCCGTGCGACCTGCGGACACTTCGGCGTCTTGAAGTGCGGCCGCAGGCTCACGCCTGTGCCCGCCAGCATGCTCATCATCTTGGCGATGTTCGCATTGACGCGGTCGAGATCGAGGAGCAGGCAGGGGGTATCGAGGTCGGAGATGCGCATGAGCGGACTCTACGCGAACAGGCGGCGAATCGCTCGTTCAGGAGGCGCTGCACCGTCTCCGGCGGCGAGCTACCGCAAAGGCAGCGACAACCACGACCATGGCACTCGCAACCGCGAATAGGGGGCTGCTTTCCCAACCCTCGTTTTCCACCAGTGAATCACCGACACTCGGCGGCTTTGGAGCGGGCGGGCCATCGTACGGCGTGAGGATAAAGTCGGTGAAGTTGCGAATATGGAACCCGGGCGTGGTCCCGCAGCGTGCCTCCAACCCGACGATACTGCCGTCCTCGGCAACGAGAGCGGTCCCGCTCAGCGGAGTTGCGGCCAAGTTGTCCGGCCCATGCGGAGCCCAGACGATTCCGTAAGCAGCACCGTGATACCGGAGTGGAAGGTCCGGGTTCTGAGGGACGCGGAACACTGCGTAGACGAGCCCCGAGCTGTAGTCGATGAAATCCTGGAGCGATTCTTCCGGCTTGATGTACGGCGCACACTGCCACGTCGCAAGACCTCGGACTGCTGCCCCGGAGGGCGTGGCCCCGTCCTTGATGACCATTCGTGAGCGCATGGCATCGTCGTCGTTTGCTTGAGTGATCGCGATAACCTCATCGACCGCGGAGATGCCGGTAAGCGTTCCGAGCGGATACCCGTATCCGCGTCCGGGATGACTGCCCATGACTCGAACGTGGGGCGCGTCTGCGCGGATCTCGTTGGTACCGGGGCGAACAAGTGCGAGGATGCGCTCGTCGGCATTGGATTCTGGCAGGCGTTCGTAAAACGCCATCGTTCCCTCTTCCTGGACTGGTTGAACTGGAGACTCGCTCATTTGGGCGCATGGGAGTTCCTCGCAGAACGCCTCGACCAGCGCCCACTGTTCGCGCGGTGTGAACCCGCTGGCGTAGACATACCAGGAGTTGGGATCGACACCGGGCGTGGCGCGGATGTACTGAGGTTCCGAGGGGAACGGCGGGACCGTGGTTGGGGGCGTAGCTGGTTCTTGCGCTCCCACCGAGATCGCCCCGAACAAAGCGATGACGGTCGCCAGAACGGGCATGAGGCTTCGCATATGCTCCTCCCATGCCTGATATTACGTAGGAACCGGG
>CALFYR010000756.1 GCA_937954195.1 uncultured Dehalococcoidia bacterium | reverse complement strand
AGCATCGCTCGTGTGCAGCACCTTGATCGCCACCCGCTTGGCGAATTGCTTGTCCACCCTCTCGCCAAGATAGACGCTGCCCATCCCGCCCGTGCCGATCAGGCGAACCACCTCGTATGGGCCGAAGCGCTGTGTATCCATCAGCCCATCACCTTAGCAAACTGCGAGCCTCTACTCCGGTTGCGCCACCACCCGCAGGTACGGCTTCAGCGTCTTCCACCCGCCCGGAAACTTCGTCTTCGCCTGTTCATCCGACACTGCCGGAGGAATAATCACATCCTGCCCGTTCTGCCAGTTCACCGGAGTGGCCACATTGTGCTTCGCCGTCAATTGGATGGAATCGAGCGCCCGCAGAATCTCGCTGAAGTTCCGCCCCGTGCTCATCGGATAGGAGAGCATCAGCTTCACCTTCTTATCCGGACCGATGATGAACACCGTGCGTACAGTGGCATTGTCCGCCGCCGTACGTCCTTCGCATGTGTCCCCGGCCTCGTCCGGCAGCATATCGTAGAGCTTGGCCACATTGAGATCCGTATCCCCGATCATCGGATACGTCACCTTGTGTCCCTGCGTCTCCTCGATATCGGCCGCCCAGCGGCTGTGATTATCCACCGGATCGATACTCAACCCGATGATCTTGCAGTTGCGTTTCTCGAACTCCGGTTTCAGGCTCGCCATGTAGCCCAGTTCCGTCGTGCAGACCGGAGTTAAATCCTTCGGATGCGAAAACAGAATCGCGTACCCATCGCCGATCCATTCATGAAACCGAATCGGTCCGTGCGTGGTCTCGGCGCTGAAATCGGGTGCAACAGAGTTGATGCGAAGTGACATAGTATTTTCCCAGTTTCGTCCAGTATATCCCGCCCCGCCACGAAAAGAACCAACATTCTGACTTCTGACTCCTGTCTCCTGACTTCTTACCCCAGCGCCAGCGCTATACTGATTCCCTAATGTCGAACCTGGTCCGAGGGCTGGGCCTCACTGGCGCCGCTTCCGTCAACATCGCCAACATGATCGGCACCGGCGTCTTCCTCAAAGCCCGTGTCATGACCTGCAACGTCGAATCGCCCGGCGCTGTCCTCTTTGTCTGGATGCTCGCCGGCGCGCTCGTCGTCGCCGGAGCACTCAGCTACGCCGAACTCGCCGCCATGCTCCCCAAGGCCGGCGGCGAATACGTCTTCCTCCGCACCTGCTACGGACGCCTCACCGGCTTCCTCTATGGCTGGACCTCCATCCTCGTATCCCGCACCGCCGCCCACGCCGCCCAATCCGTCAGCACCGCCATCTTCCTCAACATCGTCACCGGAGGCAAACTCCTCGAAGGAAAACTGGCCCTCGTCTCCGTCACCATGGTGGCGCTGATGACGGCACTCAACTTCGTCAAAGTCACCTCCACCGGCATCATCATGTCCGCCTTCACCGCCGTCAAAGTCGCCATCGTGGCGGGCGTCGGCGTCGCTGCCTTCGTCCTCGCCGACGGCAACTGGATGCACTTCGCGATGTTCAACGAAGGCGGCGTTTGCGAAGGCGTCGCCCCACAGGCCCGCGGAGGCCTCGCCGGCTTCGGAGCCGCCATGCTCGGCGCACTCTGGGGCTACCAGGGCTGGGCCAACCTCGCCCCCATGGTCGGCGAAATCCGCGAACC
>CALFYR010000755.1 GCA_937954195.1 uncultured Dehalococcoidia bacterium | reverse complement strand
GATCCGCCCCCCGCGCCAATCAAGTAGCGACTCCTCCCCTCCCCACAAAGACGGCCGCCCCCAACCGGGAGCGGCCCCTCCGCCGTCAATCGACAATCGCCAATCGACAATCCTACACTTCGCGGAATTCGCCCTCCACGGTCCCTTCCTCCGCTCCGGAACCGCCAGGCTCGCCGCCACCGAACCCATCCGGGCCCGGGGCGCCTTCGGCGCCGGCCGCGCCGTACACCGCCTCGCCAATCTTCGAAAGGCTCATGCTCAGCGCATCCGTGGCCGAACGCATCCGGTCCGCGTCGTCCGCTTCGATAGCCGACTTCACGTCCGCAATCTTCGCCTCGACATCCGACTTCAGGTCGTCCGGGATCTTGTCCGCGTTGTCGCGGAGCGTCTTCTCCGCCTGGTAGGCCAGCGTGTCGGCCGTGTTCTTCATCTCGATGGCGTCCCGCTTCTTGCGGTCCTCATCGGCGAAGAGCTCCGCCTCGCGCTGCATCTTCTCGATCTCGTCCTTCGAAAGCCCGCTCGAGCCCTGGATCGTGATCTTCTGCTCGCGGCCGCTCCCCTTATCCCGCGCCGAAACGTTCACGATGCCGTTCGCATCGATATCGAAGGTCACCTCCACCTGCGGAATGCCCCGCGGCGCCGGCAGAATGCCATCGAGAATGAACCGCCCGAGCGACTTGTTGTCCTGCGACATCGGCCGCTCGCCCTGCAGCACGTGGATCTCCACGCTCGGCTGGTTATCGGCCGCGGTGCTGAACACCTGGCTCTTCGCCGTCGGGATCGTCGTGTTCCGCTGGATGATCGGCGTCATCACGCCGCCCAGCGTCTCGATGCCCAGCGTCAGCGGCGTCACGTCGAGAAGGAGCACGTCCTTCACTTCGCCCTTGAGCACGCCCGCCTGAACCGCCGCGCCGATGGCCACCACCTCGTCCGGGTTTACACCCTTGTGAGGCTCCTTCCCGAAGAAGTCCGCCACCACCTTCTGCACCGAAGGCATCCGCGTCTGCCCACCGACCAGCACAACCTCGTCGATGTCGCTCGCCTTCTTGCCCGCGTCCGCCAGCGCCTTCTTCACCGGCTCCAACGTGCCCGTCAGCAGGTCGCCCACCAGCTGCTCCAGCTTCGAACGACTCAGCGTCACGTTCAGGTGCTTCGGCCCGCTCGCATCCGCCGTGATGAACGGCAGGTTCACCTCCGTCTGCTGCGCGCTCGAAAGCTCGATCTTCGCCTTCTCCGCCTCCGCCTTCAGGCGCTGCAACGCCTGCCGGTCGTTCCGAAGGTCGATGCCTTCCGCCTTCTTAAACTCCTCGATCAGCCAGTCAATAATCCGCTGGTCGAAGTCGTCGCCGCCGAGGTGCGTGTCGCCGTTCGTGCTCAGAACCTGGAACGTGCCTTCGCCGATTTCCAGGATCGAAATGTCGAACGTGCCGCCGCCGAGGTCGTACACCGCGATCAGCTCGTCGCCCTTCTTATCGAGCCCGTACGCCAGCGAGGCCGCCGTCGGCTCGTTGATGATGCGCAGCACCTCGAGCCCCGCGATCTTCCCCGCGTCCTTGGTCGCCTGCCGCTGCGCATCGTTGAAGTACGCCGGCACCGTGATCACCGCTTCGGTCACCGGCTCCCCGAGGTACGCCTCGGCGTCGGCCTTCAGCTTCTGCAGGATCATCGCGCTCACTTCCGGCGGGCTGTACTGGCGCTCCCCGAGCTTCACGCTCGCATCGCCGTTCCCCGCCGCCGAAACCGCGTACGGCACCAGTTTCAGGTCCCGCTGCACCTCCGGGTCATCGAGCTTCCGCCCCATGAACCGCTTGATGCTGAAGATCGTGTTCTCCGGGTTCGTCACAGCCTGCCGCTTCGCGACCTGCCCCACGAGCCGTTCACCGCTCTTCGTCACCGCCACAATGCTCGGCGTCGTCCGCGCACCCTCAGCGTTCGGGATAACGACAGGCTCGCCGCCTTCCATCACAGCCATGCAGCTGTTCGTCGTCCCCAGGTCAATACCAATTACCTTGCCCATTGCTTACTCCTCCTCTGGAGTCGAAATAGTCGTCGTCATCGTTAGCTCCCCTCTCCCGCAGCGCCGGGAGAGGGGCCGGGGGTGAGGGTTCACTCTCCGCTCCCCACAATCACCATCGCCGGCCGGATAACCTTCCCGCCGAGCGCATAGCCCTTTTGCACCACGTGCAGCACCTTCCCCTCCTCGCCCGGCTGGTTGCCAACCGCCTCGTGCGAACTCGGGTCGAACTGCACGTTCTCCGCCGCCACCTCCGTCACACCCATCGCATCCAGCAACCGGTGGAACTTCTGGTGGATATTCACGATCCCCTGCACCCAGTTCAGCCCTGCCAGGTGCGCATCCACACTCCCGACCGCCCGGTCCAGGTCGTCGAACACCGGCAGCAGGTTGATCACGAGCGCCGCGTTCGCCAGCCGCGAACCCTCGGTCCGCTCCTGCTCGATCCGCCGCTTATAGTTCGCGAAATCAGCCGCCGCCCGCTGCCAATTCTTGTAGTACGTCTCCGCCTTCTCCCGTTCGACCTCCAGCTCGTCCCTCCCCTCGGCAGCCACATCCTCCGAAGCAGCCCCGGCCGCGGCCGCCGCTTGCTCCCCGCTCTCCGCGGCATCCGCCATCCGGCTCGCCGCCCGCTTATCAACAATCCGCTCGTCGTTCTCGTTAGCGCTCATTCGCACCTCCACTTCGTTCCGGGCCCTTCGCCCTTTCCTTCTCTCTCATCACCAATCACGCTCCCCAACCGTCAATCGAAAATCGAAAATCGAAAATCGCTACGTCTCGTCTCCATAGAACTCCCGGATCAGCTCCGTCAGCACATCACTCACGTAACGCACGTTCGCCACCGCCTCCCCGTACGCCATCCGCGTCGGACCCAGGATCCCCACAATCCCCCCGGCGCCGCCCTCCGGACCGTACCGCGCCAGCACGAAACTCATGTCCTGGTACGGACCCTCCCGGTTCTCATCACCGATCACCACCGCCACCCCGGCGCCCGAAGACACCGCGTCCGAAGGGATCGCCGCCCGCAACATCCGCTCCTCCACCGCGTCCAGCGTATCCAGCATCCGGTCGCTCTGACCGAACTCCGGCTGCCGCAACATCTCCCGCACACCCTCAACAATTGGCGCATCCACCTGGGCGGCCTGCTCCTTCAACATCATCTCCGTCAGCGAAGCCACCACCGCCGCCTCCACCGTCCCCAGCGGCTCCGAACCACCGTGCTGCGGGAACTCCGCAACCGTCTTCCCGCCGAACTCCGCGTTCAACTTCGATGCCAACCGCGTCAACTGCTCCTGGTGCACCGCCACGGGGAAATCAATCGTCCGCTGATGCACCCCGCTGTCATTCGTCACCACCACCAGCAGCGCCCGGTTATCCAGCAACTCCACCAGCTGCAGCTGCTTCAGACGCACCTCAATCAGCCGCGGCTGCGTCACAAGCGCCACGTTCCGAAGCTGGTGTGCCAGCACACTCGCCGCCAGCCCGACCCACTCCTCCAGGTCCCGCGAAGCCTGGTGGAACTGGTGCAAAATCGTGAACTGCTCCTGCTGCGAAAGGCTCCGCTCCGGCATCAGGCTCGAAACGTAATACCGGTACCCCCGGTTCGAAGGGATCCGCCCCGCCGACGTGTGCGGATGCGTGATCATCCCCTCATCCTCGAGCGCCGCCATCTCATTCCGCACCGTCGCACTCGAAAGCGCCAGCTTGTGACGCTCCACAAGCGCCTGCGACCCCACCGGCAACGCCGAGCCGACGAAGTCATCCACAATGAGAGCGAGAATGCGCGACCTGCGCTCTGACAATGACATTATCAACCCTAGTATGCCCGTTTGGCACTCTCACATCAAGAGTGCTAAGGCGAACAGGGACAGTATAGCGCGGGGCGGGGGGTGTGGGGAGGGGCTATTCGGCGGCCTGACTCACACAAGCGTCGAGGAGTTCGAACGCCGCATCCGCGCTTGACCCGAGCGGAATCGCAGTAAGGACAAGTTCTACGTGCCGCTCTCCAGCCGAAACAACTGCCCGGTTCAACAATTGATTCCGTTCCTTGAGGCGCCGCCACGTACCTTCCCGGCAGGGATAGACGAGCATTCCGATTACGCGGGGCGAAGACTGCGTCGTCGTGTACGCCAAGACCTGCATCAGGTCGTCCCGAT
>CALFYR010000754.1 GCA_937954195.1 uncultured Dehalococcoidia bacterium | reverse complement strand
TTTCACCAAGCCACCCTCCCGCAGTCGGTTGGAGTTTACCAAGTTGCCTGCGTGCTGCTCTAATCTACCCCTGGGTGCCGCCCGCGGGCCGATGAGTACTCGACCTACCGGGCACCCTTAGCGTTCGATGCGCAGGTCCCGCCCAGGCTGATCGTTAATTGCGCATGATGCGAGCAGGAGTTGAGCGCGCTCACCGGTTCCCGGATCGGGGTGGTCCAGGAACTTCGACAGGCGCGTTCGGAAGGCTGGCGTATCGAGTCGGCGCGCCAGCCGGCGGATCTCGCCGAATTCGAGCCGGCCGCCTTTGTGCAGGTTGTTGAGGATCGCGGCCCGGAGCCGCTCGCGCTGGTTTTGGTCGAGTTCGTAACGGCGGAGGAGGCGGGCGTAGTTTCCCTTCATGTATCCGCTCCGAAAGAACCACGGGTCGGCTTCGAGAAAGGCAATGGCCCACGGGACCGCGGAGGCGTCGCCTCCGCGCAGCTGTTCCAGCACCGTTTCGGCCGGGCCGGATAGCCGGCGTACCTGCTCCCACAGCTCCCGCCCGGCCGCATTGGTGAGGGCTCCCTCATAGCCATGCTGCTGAACCATGCGCTGCCAGTGGGCACGCTTCCGTTCGAGGACTTCCACTTCCTGCGCAAGTTCACTCTTCAGCCGTTCTGCCGCGTCCACGGAGCCACTTTCCCGCTGTGTTAAGATCGCCGCAACCCCGCCCCTGGAGCGTTCCGCCTGTGGCTATCGTCATCACGCTCGTCGTTATCGCCGTCATCGCCGTGATCCTCGTTGCATGGGTCATCGGCATGTACAACGCACTGGCCCGCGCCCGCATCCGCGTGAAGGAAGCCTGGTCCGGCATCGATGTCCAGCTGAAGCGTCGCTCCAGCCTCATCCCGAACCTCGTGGAGACGGTGAAGGGCTACGCGGCCCACGAGAAGGAGACGCTCGAAAACGTCACCCGTGCCCGCGCCATGCTAGACCGCGCTGCCACCCCCGGCCAGGCCGCCCAGGCCGACAACATGCTCACCAGCGCGCTGCGCTCCCTTTTCGCGGTCTCCGAAGCCTACCCGGACCTGAAGGCGAACCAGAACTTCCTTGAACTCCAGCGCGAGCTGACCGACACGGAAGACAAGATCGCCTACGCGCGACAGTTCTATAACTCCAACGTCCGCGACTACAACGAAAAGATCGCGACGGTCCCGAGCTCGATCATCGCCGGCATGTTCAACTTCACCGCCGAAGAGTTCTACGAGGCCGAGGAAGCCGCGCGGGAAGACGTGAACGTCTCGTTCGCCCCAACCACCTAAGCCCACCCCATTTACGATTTTCGATTTTCGAT
>CALFYR010000753.1 GCA_937954195.1 uncultured Dehalococcoidia bacterium | reverse complement strand
TGGGTGCGAAATCCGGGTATGGCCGCCCGTGTGCTCTACGTGAAGTGGAGATGGAGAGACTTGAAAGCGACGGACCCAGATGAACGTGAGCTGGCGATTGCCCAGCCCGGCATCATCGCCCGACTTTTCATTAAGAGCGTTAAGGAACCGATTCACGGGCGGCTGGCGAAGAAGGCGTCTCGCCGATTTCTCGACGATTTTGGATTCGAGAAAACGCTGGACCGGCTCATCAAGGTCAGCGAGCAAGCCAAGTCGCGGGGTGACCTCACCCTCGAGTTTTTTGGTGAGAGCCAGTTCGATGGCAGGCCGGTATGGGTCATTCGACGGCATTTGCCGTACACCGCCGAGGGCGGACGCTATCCCGATCGCACCGCGGAGATTCTTGTCGACAAGGTTCATCGCGTGGTGGTCGCCGTCTATTGCTATTCTGACGTCGAGCGGCAGCCAGGCAATCTCCTTGCCAAGTACGAATATCGCAGCATTCGCATGGGCGCCGGCCTGAGCAACAAAGACTTTGAACCCAACACCTACGGAATGTGATTCCCCTTCGAGAAAGAAGAACAGGATGCACAAGGCGCACTTATCAATCGTTGTTATCGGCCTGACACTCTTCGCCGGCTGCGCCATTCCCCAACCGCGAGGCATGGGACAATATGCGCGCGTCCAGGAGCCGAGCACGTCGGCCTGGTATCACCTGTATCTGCCTGTCGACTATGTGAAGAACAAGGGCCGGCGTCCCGACCGCTTTCAGCAGAAATGGCCACTGGTCATGACTTTCCATGGCATGAAGCCCTACGACAACGCGCTTCCACAGGAACGGGAATGGGAAGAACAGGCCGACATCTACGGATATGTCGTCTGCGCTCCTGAGCTTCGTACCTGCGATTCATTCATTGAGTTTCCGCTGACGAAGGAGCATGACTACGTATTGGAGGACAAGCGGAATGTCCTCGCCATTATGGACCACGTCGTCGCCACCACGGAGGCCGATCCCAATAGGGTGCTCTCGACGAGTTGGTCCTGCGGCGGCTACCTGGCGCATTACTTTGTCAACCGCTTCCCCGGCCGTTTCGCGTGCATCGCAACTCGACTCTCCAATTTCTCGGCCGAACTCTTGGAGGAAGACAATGTCCCGCTCTACCAAGACCGCGTGCCCGTGGCGATTTACATCGGGGACGGGGACTTCTCGGCGTGCAAGCGCGAATCACAGGAAGCCGCGGCTTGGTACAAGGCCCGTGATTTCCGTGTCGTGAGCGCCATGATGATCGATAACATGGGCCACCGGCGTATTC
>CALFYR010000752.1 GCA_937954195.1 uncultured Dehalococcoidia bacterium | reverse complement strand
AGATGGCCGAATACAGCCGCTACGGCTCGACCGTCCACAAGCAGGTCTACATCTATGGCGGCCTCGATACGAGCCCGACCGAGTTCGTGCGCGCCTTCGGCATGTCCTGGGGAATGGGCGGCTGGCTGCTCACGCCGTTCCTCCAGAAAATCGGCCCCGAAGCCGCCCAGGCCCTGCGCGAGCGTGTCGCCCGCGAGGTGAAGACCACCTTCGCCAGCACCTACACCAGGACCGTGTCCCTCCGCGAGGCGCTCTCCCTGGATGCCATCGCCGTCTACAACAAGCGCGCGACCGGCGAGAAGTACCTGATCAACCCGAACAAGGACCTGTAGTTGCCCGGTGCCCGGTGCTGCGGGCGTGTGTAGGATTCGAGCGCACAACCGGAGGGAAGAACCATGGCCTACCTGGACCGCGATGGCGTCCGCATCTACTACGAGGACCACGGGAGCGGCCCCGCCGTCCTGCTGAGCCACGGCTATAGCGCCACATCACGCATGTGGGAGGGCCAGGTGGCCGCGCTGAAGGACCGTTACCGCGTCATCACCTGGGCTATGCGCGGCCACGGCCAGTCGGATAGTCCGGCCGACCAGGCGAAGTACTCCGAAGAAGCCACCTGCGGCGATATGGCCGGGATCCTCAAGGAGCTGGGCATCGAGAAGGCAGTCATCGGCGGGCTGAGCCTTGGCGGATACATGTCGCTCGCCTTCAACGTGCGCTACCCGCAAATGGTGAACGCGTTAATGCTGTTCGACACAGGCCCCGGCTACAAGAACCCGGTCGCGCGCGAAGGCTGGAACGACACGGCCCGAAAGCGCGCGGAAACCTTCGAATCGAAAGGACTGGAGGCACTTGGACGCGGCGCCGAAGTCCGCATCGCGCAGCATCGCTCGGCTGACGGGCTGGCGAAGGCGGCGCGCGGCATGTTGGCGCAGTTCGATTCGCGCATCATCGAATCGCTCGAAACCATCTCCGTGCCGACGCTGGTGCTGGTGGGGGCGAACGACCAGCCATTCCTCGGCGCGACCGACTACATGGCGAACAAGATCCCCGGTTCCACCCGCGCCGTGATCCCGGATGCGGGCCACGCCGCGAACATCGACCAGCCGGCCGCGTTTAACAAAGCGACCGCCGCGTTCCTCGATAGCCTGAAACGTTAGGAATTGTCGATTGCCGATTGCCGATTAACGGTATGCCCCGCTTGCCCCGGCTGACTCGAGCCCTGGATTGTGACGCACGGTTGCCGGGGCGGGTTGGGCGCAGCCTGTGGCGCACCGTCAATTGACAATCGGCAATCGTCAGTCACCCCTTCCCTTTGGTCCACGCGTTCCCCGCCCCCGTGGTATGCTGGTACCCACAAACCAACCCCCTTGTGAGGGTTTTCACTTTGTCCTATTCCATCATCGAAACGTGTATCGGCTGCACCGCCTGCACCAAGCGTTGCCCAACGAACGCCATTACCGGCGAACGCAACGAACTCCACGTTATCGACCCCACCCTGTGTATCGACTGCGGCGCTTGCGGCATCGTGTGCCCGCCCGAAGCCATCCTCGACACCTTCGGCGAGGTCTGCCGCTCGGTGAAGAAGAACGAATGGCCGAAGGCCGTCGTCATCGAAGAGAAGTGCATCGGCTCGGGCTGCGAGCTGTGCATCAACATCTGCCCGTTTGATGCCCTCAGCCTGCAGCACACCGACCGCATCGATGACTTCTTCGGCGTGAGCACCGTGGACGAAAAGAAGTGCACCGGCTGCCGCCTCTGCGAGGACGTCTGCGGCTGGGACGCGGACCACATCTTCCCGCTGAAGCACGAAGTCCTGAAGGACTGGAGCGAACTGACGCCCGAAGAGCAGCGTGCCGTGACTGCCGCCCGCGAAGCCATGCGGGTCATCTAGGGAGTTCCGAGTCCGGAGTTCCGAGGTCCGAAAAGTGAGGGAGCCAGCGATGGCTCCCTCTTTCGTTTGCTATGAACTGACTGCCGAGTACATTTCGCTGTGCCAGCGGCTGGGGCGCCGGACCAGGAGTTCGGTGCGCGCGAAACCGGCGTCGGCGGCGAGCCTCTGCCAGCGAGTGAACGGCACTGGGTAGGGCACGGCGTAGTTCCCGCGATCGGTGTTGTATTCGACGATGACGAGCCGGCCACCCGGCCGGAGGTAATCCCGGACGCGCTCGACCACGGACCGCTGGTCGCGCTGGAAGTGCAGGGAGTTGGCCATCACGATGCCATCGAGCAGCGGCAGGTCGAGCGGAGCAGTGAAGTCCCCCACGCGGTAATCGACGTGCGCCTCGGGAAATCGGCGTGCCATCTCATCGGCGTTCCGCTTCAGCGCACCCGCGTCGCGGTCGATGGCGATAATGGCAGCGGCCGGCCCCAGGATATCCGCGAGGGCGAGGGTGAACGCGCCGCTGCCAGCGCCGAGATCGGCCCACGCGGGACCCGCCCCTTCAACGCCGCGGCGGATGAGGTTTACGTGGTCAGAATGGTCCACGGCCTCAGGATGCGGTCGGTTCCCATCGCCCGTCCACCGGCACGGCTTCGTCATCCGTGTCTGGCCATGGTGGCATGGTGACGCCGAGGATGTTGAGCGGCGCATCGCCCGTTGCCCGGAACTGGAAGTGCGTGCCCAGCGGGATCGTCAGGCAGACGCCCTCGCGCAGTTCGACGACTTCCTGCCTGTCATCCTGCTTGCGCCACATCTCGCCGGTCCCGTCGAGGACGTACCAGATCTCTTCAACGGTCCGGTGAGTCACGGCGATGGAGGTCTTCCCCGGAGGGAGCGAGAAGTGCGCCATGCTGCCGCCCGCCTGGCGGAGGAGCACCCGCACATCCGAGCCGTCGGGGGCGGTTGCATGAGGCTCCAATGGCAGAGGCATCGTCTCAAAACGTTCTGGGGCGCTCACCGCGGAGCTACTTCACTTCGTCGATCTTCGCCGCCAGGTCGAAGTCCTTTTTCGTCACGCCGCCGGCGTCGTGCGTGCTCAGGGTGATACCGACCTTGTTGTACACCCAGCTGACCTCGGGGTGGTGGTTCATCACCTCGGCGCTGGTGGCGACCTTGACGACGAAGCCGAGCGCGGCGACGTGGTCCTTGAACGTGAACTGCTTGGTGATGGCGTTTTCGCCGCTGGCTTTCCAGCCCTTGAGCCCGGCGAGACCTTCGGCGACTTTCGCCGCGCTTAACTTCGTTGCCATGGAATCCTCCGAATTAACGCTACGTTGCCGGTGCGTAATGGCTTACGGGCATACTATGAAACCCTGAATGAGCTGGGAACCGTCAGGGGAGAGACGTGTATCCCGCCGCTGGGTGCTTAAGGCTTCGGGCCTTGCGGCCGGTGCGGCCGGGCTTGGAGCCATCGGATGCTTCGGTGGTTCGAACTCCCCCGACCCCACGAATACCGCTGAGAACGACACCCCAACACCGGAACCGACCACCGGCCCGGGCACGCCTACCCCTTCCGTAACGCCCGGCCGCCACGGCGAAACGCTTCGCTATACCGGCTTCGTCGAACGCGACACTTCTTACGACCCGCACAAGACCCAGGCCGGGCCGTTCTACGGCCAGCAGGCGCTGGTCTTCAGCCGGCTGCTGAACTACCGCAGCCAGGCCGAGGGCATCATCGAAGCCGACCTCGCGGAAGCGCTGCCGGAGATGCCGGACGGCCAGACCATCATCTTCCGGCTCAAGCCCGGCGCACGCTGGCACGACCTCCCGCCTCTCAATGGCCGCGCCGTCACTGCCGACGATGTCATGCACTCGATCGACCGCCAGCGGACAGGCGACCCCACCTTCGTCCGCGGCCCGCAATGGTCCGTGGTCGAATCCATGGAAGTCTCCGACCCGAGCACCATCACCGTCCGCCTGGCGACGCCGATGGCGGCGATGCAACACCTGTTCGCCGACACCAACTCATTCATCGTGGCGCCCGAGCTAAGCGGCGATAACGGCGAGATTGGCGCCAACCGTCAGATAGGCAGCGGGCCATTCCAGTGGGTGGAGTGGAGCGACCAGCGCTTCGCCAGCGTGCGCCGGAACGAGGCCTGGTACGACCCCAACCGCCCCTATCTTG
>CALFYR010000751.1 GCA_937954195.1 uncultured Dehalococcoidia bacterium | reverse complement strand
GATACCTCCATCACGTTTCCGGATGTGATCTGAGTATATCCCCGTGTCAAGCGTCACGGACCGCCACTCGCGCGGCCGCTCGGGCAACGCGACCGCCAACTAGACCCGCGGCTTAATCTTGAAGTTGTCCCACGTCACCGTCTTTTCGGGGGTGAACACCACCCAACGCCAGTGCCTGCCCCGGGCCGTGGACTCATTCTTGCGCGGCTCGGCCGGTTCCCCGTGGCCACCCGCGTACTTCGTTCCCATCTGCCAGCGAACTTCTTCCAGGTGCGGGTCGGCGGCTTCTGCTTCGGCGTCCTCCAGTACCTGCGCGCGGCCCTGGAACATAGCCCCCTGCAGCTCCGGGAATCGCTCATTCCGGTCCACCAGGATCGTCGCCACCGGGTTTCGCCGCAGGTTCGCGATCTTCTGGCCCCGGCAGTACGTGTAAATCTTCCCGCCGCCCCACCCGAACCACAGCGGCGTCAGGTTAATGCGCGTCCCCGGACCAACCGTCGCGATGCGCATGTTCCAGCTCGTGGTCATGATCTCGTCGAGCTGTTCGGGGGTGAGGGCGAGTTCCTTCGGCAGTGGCATGCGGTACCTCGAATTCAGAGTGGGGAGATGATACGCTTTTCGCGTTCCCATCCGGGCGGGTGTGGTTCAATGGCAGAATGCGACCTTCCCAAGGTTGAGACGAGGGTTCGATTCCCTTCGCCCGCTCCAGCTTCGTCAGTCACGGCGCGGTCCTTACGCCGACAGTGACTCCATGGCCCATGTGAAGATAACGGTCTGGCTACCAGACGAACTCCTCCAGAGGCTCGATTGCGTTGCTGCATCAAGACGGGTCCCGCGCAGCGCTGTCGTTGCCCTTGCCCTCAAACGGTATTTCGACCGGGACGCTAGCCTACTGGAACTCATCGACAGCGCACTCGACTCCCTGACCGACGACGACCGCACCGAAGATGCCATTCGCGCCGATGCTACATCCAACCGGACTCTCCAACGCCTGCGCAGTGAGCGCTGGTGATAGTGATGTCCACGGACTTGAGTCTCAATCGAATCCTGGAGTAGACGCCGAACCCTAAAGCTTGGCCACCATCCACTCCTCCGCCGCCCGCACCACGTCCGGCCCAATCTGGAAGTGGTCCCCCGGGAACCACTTAATGTCCTTCTCTCCCGGAAGGGCCTCGTAAAGCGCCTCAGTCCGCTCTCTGGGGATCAGCTGGTCCTGGAGCTTGCCCACAATCCGCGTGGCCACGCCGCCCAGCTTCGCCACGTCAGCGTCAGGCCCATCGATGCTGCCCGCCAGCCCACCTTCGCCAACCAGGCAGAACGCCGCCGCCCTGAATCGCCCGTCCCGCGCCACCGCCGCTATTCCCAGCATGCTCCCCATGGAGTACCCCACGAAGCCCAGCCGGCTCATATCCGCCGGGACAATCGTCGGCAGCAGGTCGAGCATCTCGCTCACCTCGCCGGCGAACTGCGCGCGGATCTCGGGGTAGCGTTCGGGCCGCCGAAAAAGCGACATCGGGTCGGCCGCCTGCCGCTCGCCGTGCAGCGGCGCGTCCAGCCCGGCACAGATCCATCCCCGCTTCGCCCAGCTTCGCGCCACCTCCGCGACGAAGTAGTCGTCCTTGCTCCCCATGCCCGGGTGCTGGATCAAGACGAGTGGCATCGGCTCGTGCTCCTCGGTCGGCAGAATCGCCATCCCCGGCACCATCTCGCCATCCCGGTCGAACCAGAAGTTCACCTCGCGAAGGTCGCCCATCAGCGTTTCGCGCGTTCGTAAGTTGCCCATGTGCTCAATCTACACGGGCCACGGTTCGCACGCCGCTCGCAACCCGCACGGCCACACCGTATCGTGACGCAACCCACACCCCGGAGCAGCAAATAATGGCCGACTTTGAGTACACGATCGAAGGCACCATCGGGCTCATGCGCTTCAACCGTCCCGAGAAGATGAACGCCATCACTTACGAAATGCTCGCCGAAGTCGAAGACGCCATTCGCAGCGCCGGCTCCGATTCCCGCGTCCGGGCCGTCGTCCTCACCGGTGTGGGCCGCGCCTTCAGCGCCGGCACCGATCTCCAACAACTTTCGTCCCGACCTCCAATGGCCGGCCGCGCCGAAAGCTACGGGAAGGCCTACGAAGAAGCGCGGCCCGCCCCATGGACGTTCGCATCCATCGCCAAGCCAACCATCGCCGCAGTAAACGGCGCCGCAGTTGGTGTCGGCGTCGAATTCACGTCCCAGTGCGATTTCCGAATCGCCGGCGAATCCGCGCGTTTCGGGTGGGTCTTCGTCCACCGCGGCCTCGTGCCCGATACCGCTGCGGGCACGTGGCTCCTCTCCCGCATCGTGGGCCTCCAGAACGCCGCCCAACTCCTCTACTCGGGCGAAGTCATCAGCGCCCAGCGGGCAAAGGAAATCGGATACGTCCTCGAAGTCGTCCCCGACGCCGAACTCATGGAGCGCTCGATGGCGTTCGCCCACTCCGTCTCCAAGGGCTCGCCCCTCGCGACCGGCGAAGTGAAGCGCCTGCTCTACCGCTCCCTCACTCGCGACGCCGACGACCATCTTGTGGATAGCACCGCCACCATCACCCGCATGTTCGCAAGCGAAGACTTCAAGGAAGGCGTCCGCGCGTTCCTGGAAAAACGCGACCCCCAGTGGACCGGCCGCTAACGCGCCTATCGGTCCGCACGATACGATTCCGCCATGGTTGTGATCGAGCCGTTCAGTGCAGACCACCTCGATGGTGTCCTGCAACTGTGCGAAGCGGAAGGCTGGCCGTCGTTCCCTGCCGACCCGGCCCGCGCGCTCCGGGTCCTCACTGCTCCTGGTGTCACCACGGTCGTCGCGCTCGATGGTACTGCCGTCGTCGGCTTCGCAGAGATGTTCAGCGATGGAGAGCTCGAGGCCTTTCTTTCGAACCTTGCCGTCGACCACGCGTATCGGTCTCGCGGGATTGGCCATGAGTTGGTGGTCGAAGCGCTCCGCCTTGCCGGCGGAGACCGCATCGACCTCCTCAGCGAGGACGGCGCCGCCGGTTTCTACGAAAAGTTCCCGCACTTCAAGAAGCCCGGATTCCGCCTCTACCCGTTCTACGATGGTGATCAGGGGTCTGGTTGAGCGGGGCGGACGCCAGGTCGGCGATAACGTGCTACGAGTCTGCTACGTTGGATCGACCACAGAGCCGGGAGCCGAGAATGCCCAAACCCCTTCAGGTTCGATCCACCGATACGATCGAAGTCACCTTCGATCCCAACATTTGCGCCCATGCCGGCCTGTGCCTTCGCGGCCTCCCCGAAGTCTTCAATCTCCAGGCGCGCCCGTGGATCCAGCCCGAGCACGCCTCCGCCGATGACCTTGCCGAGGTGGTCCGGCGCTGTCCGAGCGGCGCTCTCACCTACCACCGTCTCGACGGCGCCGCTGACGAAACCCCCGATGAGGGCGTCACCATGCGCCCAGTCCGCAACGGCCCCGTGTACGCCCGCGGCGACCTCGAAATCCTGGATGGCGAAGGAAACGTGCTCCGCCGGACAACCCGTGCCGCCCTCTGCCGCTGCGGCTCATCCGAAAACAAGCCCTACTGCGACGGCACCCACGTAAAAACCGGCTTTCGGACTAGCTGACGCCGACCTCGAACCGCTGCGTCACTCCTCGCGGCGAACGCTCCTCGTCGAACGCGCCTCCCGTCTCCTTTGCGATGACGCGGCGCCAAAACGCCTGCGCGTCGACGTTCGGCGCGACCTCCTGGACGATCCAGCGACCCGGGTGCCGCCCGAAAACGGCGCCTGCGGCCCGTTCGCCCACGCCCTCCCGCCGAAACCGCCGCATCACGAAGAACTCCGACATCACGAACACACCGTTCACCTTCCGGACGAGCGCGAACCCTGCCAGTTCGCCATCCGCCCGGATGAAATACGGATGTCGTTCCTCGCCCTGGTCCGCCGCCCAGTAGTGGTCCAGGTAGCGGTACGGGAACTCGCCGTCAGGCCCCATCCGAATGTTCTCAGGATCAATCTCACTGAAGTCGTACAGGTAGAACTGCAGCAGCCTCCGCAGGATGCCCTTGAGCTCGAACGGCACGAACTCCACCGAGACCTCGCGGACGCTCACTCCACCGGCCTCCGTCCTCGCACCAGGACTCGCTTGAAGGCGTAGAAGTACGGGCTCCGTTCCCCGAGCCGCTCGCGAATGAGTGCCGTGTATCGCTCCAGGTACTGCTCGAACAGCTCCGCCGGCATCCGCCGCTGGTAATCCGTCAGGAACGTCCCTTTCACCCACTCCACAACGTCCATCGGCGAATCGAGCGTGTGCCCGTACACCTGCAACCGGACCTGCAGATTCGTGAACCCCAGGCCGTCCAGCGTCTCCGCGTACCACTCGGGGGGCATCACCGGCCACGGCCGGTCATAACCGTTCATCGCCTCCGCGAACGGCGACCGCCGTGCAATCTCGTGCGCGCTCACGTGCGATGGGTGGTCGGCGTTCGCTGGGACCTGGAATGCAAGCTGTCCGCCGGGCGCCACCAGCGCCGCGAGCTTCGGGATGAGCGTCTCGTGGTCATCCACCCACTGCAGCGCCGCATTCGAAAACACCACGTCGAACGGCTGGGCCGAAGTGAAACTCTCGATGTTCGCACGCTCGAACATGAGCCCATCGCCGGTGAACTGCCGACTCTTCGCCAGCATCGTCTCGCTGCTGTCGACCCCGATGGTCAGTTTCGCCTGCGTCTTCACGTGAAGCACCCGCGTCAGTTCGCCCGTGCCGCAGCCGAGGTCTACCGCCCGGCCGCCGGAGGCCGGGTCGACCAGGCTCAACAGGTCAAAGAATGGCTGGCTCCGCTCGCTGCGGAACTTCTCATACTGCTCGGGTTTCCAGGGGCTCGTCATTTGGCTCCTCCACGGTGTTCGTGTTCGAAGCCCTCTCGTTCAACGCCGGCATCCGCGACTCCCCATCGGGGCCGTTGGGCCCGGAGCGGCAACCCAAGGATAACGCACGCGGGGCCGACATTCTGTAATGCCAGTCACTCTACTTAATCGCGCCCATCGCGCGCAGCTCGCCCACCTCTCCAGTCCCCATGCCAAGCCAATCTCCAAGCACCGCATCGGTATCCTCCCCGTGGCCGGGCATCGGCTTTCCCACCACCGGCGGCGTCCCCGAAAGGTGCAGCGGCGAGTTCGGGAGCGTCAGCGTTCCTGGAAGCCCATAGGGCAGAGGTAGATCCACCAGCATCTCCCGCGCCTTCAGGTGCGGGTCCTCAAACAGGTCCGCGACACTGTTGACCTTTCCTACCGCACACGCCTTCGTCGTCTCGAGCACCTGGAACCACTCGTCCGTCGTGCGTT
>CALFYR010000750.1 GCA_937954195.1 uncultured Dehalococcoidia bacterium | reverse complement strand
CCATCTCGGTGTCATCGACCACGACGCCGAGGTGGTAGGTGGGGTAGCCATCGGACTTGAGGATGACGAAGTCATCCTGGAGGGCGTTTTCGAAGGTGACCTCGCCGCGAATGAGGTCGTTGAGGACGGTTTGCCCATCCTTCTTCATGGCGAAGCGGACGACGAAGGGCTCGCGTTTGGCGCGGGTGGCGGACTCTTCGGGGAGGATGCCGCGGCAGAGGCCGTCGTACCCTGGCGGCTTTTTGGCTGCCGCCTGGGCGGCCCGCATCTGGTCGAGGCGCTCTGCCGTGCAGAAGCAGCGGTAGGCGCGGCCACGCGCGATGAGCGTCTCGGCAGCTTTCTGGTAGAGGGGCAGGCGCTGTGACTGGAAGTAGGGGGCGTGTGAACCGCCGACTTCCGGGCCTTCATCCCATTCGATGCCGAGCCACCGGAGGCTCGTCATGATGGCGTCGAGCGATGTTTCGACCAGGCGGTTCCGGTCGGTGTCTTCGATACGGAGGAGGAACTGGCCGCCGCGGGCGCGGGCGTAGGCCCAGCTAAAGAGGGCGGCGCGGATGTTGCCGACGTGGGGGTCGCCCGTGGGGCTGGGCGCGTACCGGGTTCGCACCGGCCGGGAGGATGCGGAATCAGTCACAGGCTTACGGCTCGAGGGTGGGCGGAATCGCCGCAGAGTAGGTAGAGGCTAGCGTTTCGAGGCCGAGCGAGCGAATGACGCCGGCCAGATCGGCCGGGATGGGGGCGGTGACGGTGAGCGTGCCGCCATCCGGGTGGGGGACTTCGATGCGGTATGCGTGGAGGAGCTGCCTGCCGGTGGATGCTTTGCGTCCGTAGACGCTGTCATCGAAGACGGGAAAGCCGATGGCCGCGAGGTGTACGCGAATCTGGTGCGTCCGTCCGGTCTCGGGGCGGATGATGACGAGGGCGTTTCTGCCGTCATCGCCGAGGACTTCGTATTCGGTGCGGGAGGCGCGGCCATTGGTGGTGACGGCCATGCGGGTGCGGTCGCGCGGGTCGCGGTCGATTGGGGCATCGACGACGGCGCGTTGGCGGGTGGGGACGCCATCGACTATGGCCAGGTAGGTCTTCGCGGTGTCGCGGTGTTCGAAGGATGCGCTGAGGGCGGCCTGGGCCGCGGGATCCTTCGCGAGGAGGAGGACCCCGGACGTGTCTTTGTCGAGGCGGTGGACGATTCCGGGGCGCTCGACATCGAAGCTGCCCGCCTTTTCGCCGAGCTGTTCGAGCCACCATGCGGCAACGCACGGGGAGGTATCGCCCGGAGCGCCGTGAACGGCGAGGCCGGCTGGCTTATCGATTGCGGCGACACGGGCATCTTCGTAGAGGACGGGCAGAGAGAGTCCCGTGGGGACGGTCTCGTGGGGAGTTTCGGGGACTTCGACTTCGAGGCTGTCGCCGGGCTGGACGGTGGTGGACTTGCGGGCGACTTCGCCGTTGACGCGCGCGAACCCGCCATCGATCAGGCGCTGGACGCGCGCCCTCGAGAGGTCATCGAATGCGCTGGCCAGGACAGCATCGAGACGCCCGGGTGCGTCGGCCGTCAGGTGGCGGGTGGTTCCTCGTGGTCCGGTTCGAACAGCATCGCCCATATCAATAACAGTACACCTATCGTGATCGCTGAGTCGGCGACGTTGAAGGCGGGGAAGTTGGGGACTTTCACGAAATCGACGACGCGGCCTTCGGCGACGCGGTCGATGAGGTTGCCGATGGCGCCGCCAAGCATCATGGCGAGGCCGAGACGCATGATGGGATGGGCGAAGGTCGGGTTAAAGAGGTAGATGAGGATTGCGACCATGCCGACAACGCTGGCGATGACGAGCAGAGGGCCGGCGCCCTGGAAGATGCCGAAGGCCGCGCCGCTGTTGGTGATGTGAACGATTTTCAGGGGCCAGATGACGGAAATGCTTTCGCCGCGGTCCACCGTTTCGCGGATGATCCACTTCGTGAGCTGATCGAGGCCGATGATTGCAGCTGCGAGGAGGAGGAACCAGCCATCTCGCGGACGAACGGCGATGCGCGGCCTGGTTGCTTCCCGGGTGGTCGCTTCTTCCACTGTGCCCAGTGTACCTGCCTGTCACACTTTGGTAAGGCAAGCTGCCTTGTCCGGGCGGAGTACGAGCGGCTACGCTGATTACACCGCCGAATCGAACCCAGCGAGGAGTCTGCACTTCATGACGATGCAGGGCACGAAAGAGATTCGCCCCGATGGAAAGCTGCGGCTGCCGCCCGGTCAGCACCTGACGACCGGATGGCCGGTGCTTCACTACGGCAGCATCCCGCGCATCGACCTTGAATCGTGGCGGTTCCATGTATGGGGCCTGGTGGAGGAAGAAAAGACCTTCAACTGGGAAGAGTTCAACGCGCTGGGCACCGCGACGGACACGAACGACATCCACTGCGTGACGACGTGGAGCAAGTACGACAATACGTGGGAAGGCGTGCCGTTCAGCGCGTTGCTGGACGCGATTCAGCTGAAGCCGGAAGCGAAGTACGCAATGCTCCACAGCTATGGCGGGTACACGACGAATGTGCCGCTCGAGGACCTGAAGCGCGAGGGCGTGATGTTCGCTCGCACCCACAACGGTGAAGAGCTCTCCAAGGAGCATGGCTGGCCGTTGCGGCTGGTGGTGCCGCACCTGTACTTCTGGAAGAGCGCGAAGTGGGTTGGAGGCATCCAGTTCCTGGACCGCGATCGGCCGGGGTTCTGGGAGACGTACGGGTACCACATTTATGGTGACCCGTGGCGGGAAGAGCGCTACTCGTAGGCAAGGTACGGGGGATGAGGTATGAGGTATGAGCCTTCTTGTTGGGGCTCATCCCTTTCGTTTGTGCGTGCCGTGGGCTGCTGCGGTGACAGCCCGGTGTTGATGGTGTTGCCGAGATGAAGCACACTCCGGCGTCGGTTGAAAGGCGAAGGTTGATGGCGGCGAAGCTGGAAGTGGCGATTGAAGTTGGGCCTAAGGGCAAGAAGTGTGTGGCAGTGGCGCGGGATTGGCCCGGGTTATCGCGGGGGGCCGCGAATGAGGAGTTGGCGGTCGCCAGACTGCTTTCGTACGTCCCGCGGTATGCCGCTGTGGCCGAACTGGCCGGCCTGTCGCTCGATGCTGGCGAGACCGAGGTTGTAGAGCGGTACGAGGGGACTGGTTCGACGGACTTCTGGGGGATCTCGTTCGCGTTCTCTGAGTACGACCGCCAGCCTATGTCCAGCGATGAACTGGAACGCGAGCTCTCGCTGATGCAGGCGAGCTGGCGCTTCTTCGACGAGGTGCGTGCGCGCGTTTCGGCGGAGATGCGTAAAGGGCCGCGAGGCGGGGGCCGCGACCGCGACCGGATTGTGCACCACGTCCTCGCGAACGAGTACGACTGGGGAAAGCAGGTGGGCGTGCGGCGGGAGGACGACGAGGTGCCGTGGGATGCCGAATCTCTCGCGCGGCATCGGGAGGCGTACTGCGAGGGGTTCCGCGCGTTTCACGGTGAAGGCAAGTCAGCAGGGAAGTCGCCGCTGCGGTTCCTCATCCGGCACACCGCGTTCCACACGCTGGACCACGCGTGGGAGATGGAAGACAAGGACCTCTCCTCCGAAGGCTGAACGGTGGCGCTGGCGGACGCGGGTCACAGCCCCCGCGCGGCGACGGGCGACAGATGAAACCCCAGGACCAGTGGCGCTCCGAACCGGCCCCCTCGGACCGATTGCCAACAGAAACCCTGCGCTACGCTTCGTGCGATGACGAGTGAGTAGCCGCGCCTTCACGTTCGTTCTGCTGGCCCTGACCCTTGGCGGCCTGCTTGGGGGTGGAATCGCGTGGGCGTTGAGTGCTCAATCCGTGGCGGATGCGTTTTGGGCCGCGACCACGCTTCTTGTGACGGTTCCGCTGGCAGTTTCGATTGTTGGGGCCCTCGTCCGCAGGCAGGCGGGCGTGGACCTCATCGCGCTTCTTGCGCTGGCGGGCGCGTTCTTGCTCGGGGAGTACCTGGCCGGCGCGGTTATCGCCGTCATGGTGGCGATGGGCCGCGCACTTGAGGAATTCGCGGCAGGGCGTGCCGAACGCGAGCTTTCGGCGCTCCTGGAAAACGCGCCACGGCACGCGCAGCGAATCGACGGGTCGGCGGTGGTCTCGATCGCGGTTTCCGAGGTGCAACTCGGCGACCTGCTTCTCGTTCGTGAAGCCGATGTCGTCCCCGTCGACGGTCTGCTCATCTCATCCGATGCCGTCCTGGACGAGTCGGCGTTGACGGGCGAAAGCCGCCCGGTGTCGCTCGTCCGTGGAGGTGCCCTGAGGAGTGGGAGCACCAATGCGGGCCCGATGTTCCAAATGCGGGCCACCTCAACCGCTGAGACCAGCACGTACGAGGGGATCATCAGGCTCGTCCGATCCGCGCGGGCGAGCAAGGCGCCACTGGTCAGGCTCGCCGACCGTTACGCCGCCTTCTTCATTCCGCTGACGCTGGGGGTCTCGGGCGCGGCCTGGGCCGTGACCGGGGATCCTGTCCGAGGGCTGGCGGTCCTGGTGGTCGCCACTCCCTGCCCGCTGTTACTGGCGGCGCCGATCGCGATCGTTTCCGGCATGTCGCGTGCTGCTTCCCGCGGGATCGTGGTGAAAGGGGGCGGCGCGATCGAGACGCTCGCACGGGCCCGAGTGCTGTTCGTGGATAAGACCGGGACGCTTACCACAGGCCGGCCGACGTTGCAGCGGATCGCACAGGTCGCCCAGGACGATGCGCTTGACGAGGCGGAACTGCTGCGGTTGGCGGCGTCACTCGATCAGGTATCGAGCCACGTGATGGCGATGACGCTGGTGCACTCCGCGTACGAGCGGGGGCTCGCGCTCAGCTTCCCGGACGGGGTATCGGAAATACCCGGTGCGGGGATCGCGGGCTCGGTCGATGGCCGCGCGGTTCGGTTGGGGTCGTACAACG
>CALFYR010000749.1 GCA_937954195.1 uncultured Dehalococcoidia bacterium | reverse complement strand
CCGTGTTCGGCCGCCAGGCCGGTCGCCATGGCAACTACGGTCGGGGCCCTCTTGTGTCCGCCACCGCCGTGCCCGACCAGCACCAGGCCGCGGACTCCGCCCTCCACCTCCGGGATCCATACAACTGTCGGGACCACATGACCCGCGCTCACGACCTCAAGTTGCTGCTCACGAAGCTCCGTCATCGCCACTCCAGGACCGCCGGGCTGGTGTCGCGGCCACCGGCGGGTGCCGTTACTCTTCACGGACAACGACTAAGGTTCCACTGCCGGAGACGAGGAGCGCATGACTGAAGCCGCCACGGAGTCCGCAACCACCCACCCATCGACGACGGTTTCCACCGCCGATGGTCTCGTCCGGGGCGAGGTGTACCGCGGAATCTCGATCTTCCGGGGCATCCCGTATGGGGCCTCCACCGCGGGCGTCAACCGTTTCCGGCCGCCCCAACCTCCTGAGCCCTGGACAGGCGTGCGGGAATGCATCGACTACGGCGAAACCGCGCCCCAGATGCCCGGCCGGCTCGCCCTTGGCGGCTGGGAGGGCCGCCGCCCACAGATGGGCGAGGACTGCCTTCGCCTGAACGTCTGGACGCCGGAGCCCGCAGCGGGCAAGCGGCCCGTATTCGTGTGGCTCCACGGCGGCGGCTTCGAAGCCGGCAGCGGCTCAAGCATGCTCTACGACGGGACGAACCTCGCCCGCCGGGGCGATGTTGTGGTTGTCACGGTGAACCACCGTCTCGGCATCTTCGGGCACACCTACCTGGGCCACGTGCTCGGCAACGAATTCGAAGGCTCGGCGAACGCGGGCTTCCTGGACCTGCTGGCAGCGCTCCGTTGGGTCCAGGCGAACATCGCCGAATTCGGCGGCGACCCCGGCAATGTCACGATCGCCGGGCAGTCTGGTGGTGGCCGCAAGGTGAGCCTCCTGAGCGCGTCGCCAGAGGCGAAGGGACTATTCCATCGCGCCATCGTCCAGAGTGGCTCCCACCTCCGGGTGATGGATCGCGACAGGGCCGAGAACCTCGCGAACAAGCTCCTGGCCCATGCCGGCCTGGGCCCGAACGATGCCGCGAAGCTCCAGCAACTCCCATGGGAGGACATCCGCCGCGCCAATCGCGACATCACGAACGCCACGCGTGCCCGCTTCTCACCGACCCTCGACGGAGCCGTGTTCGATAGCCACCCGTGGGATCCCGAGGCGCCTGCGCCGTCGGCCCACGTCCCGATGATGATCGGGACATGCCGGACTGAGCTCTCGAACCAACTCGGCTCGGCCGACGAAAGCACGTTCGCGCTCGACGATGCGTCGATGCGCGAACGCCTTGCGTCCTTCGTGCCAGCGGAGGATGTGGATGGGTTGGTCCGGGTGTTCATGGAGCAAAGTCCGGGCGCTTCCCCCTCGGAGATCTTTTTCAAGATCACCACCGCCCGTGGTTACTGGCGCGATAGCGTCCTCCAGACGGAAGCCAAAGCCCGGAAGGCGGGCGCGCCGGTCTACTCGTACCGGCTCATGTGGCGTACCCCAATCGAAGGGGGCCGTCGCATCACGCCGCACTCGCTCGACCTCCCGTTCATGTTCGATAACGTCCGACGGGCGCCCGACATGGTCGGCCCCGAGACCGAGGAAACCACCGCGATGGCCAACATGATGAGTGAGACCTGGCTGGCGTTCGCCCGCACGGGCGACCCGAACAACGCCACGATCCCGCCCTGGAAGCCCTACGACCTCCAGGAACGGTCCGTGATGTTGTTCGATACCACGCCATCGGTGGAATTGGATCCCCACCGGGCGGAACGGCTCGCAATGGAGCCGTATCCAACCCAGCAGCTTGGACGCGCTCTTCACCGTCGTTAGGCAGCGCTCAGCCGGCCAACGCCGGCCACTGCTTCACGAGCATCCCCATGTCGAAGTA
>CALFYR010000748.1 GCA_937954195.1 uncultured Dehalococcoidia bacterium | reverse complement strand
CCCCGGTTCACCCGGAGAGGAGGAACACCATGTCCGACCTTTGGCTTCGCCGTGCCCAAAACGCGGGCCTCTCGCGAGCCTCGATCAGCCGCCGCCGTGTCCTCGGCGGCGCCTCTGCCTTCGGAGCGGGCCTCGCCGGGCTCGCCATCACCGGCTGCGGCGGCGACGACGACGATGATGCCGCAACACCCACCACCGCCCCCGGCTCGACGGCCCAGCCGACGCAGGCATCCTCGAACCCATCGCCCGAATCCGTCCCCGAAGAATTCGTGGTCGCCATGGAACGCGAGCCCGCCGACCTCATGCCGTTCTTCGGCGGCTTCGACCAGGCGATCGCCATGCGGTCCATCTTCGAGACCCTGGTCCACGTCACCATGACCGACCCCACCGGCACCGGCCTCGCCGAAGTCCGCTACGACGGCGTCCTGGCCGAAAGCTGGGAGCAACCCGACCCGACCACCTGGAACTTCACCCTCCGCGACGGCGCCTCCTTCCACGATGGCGCGCCCTGGAACGCGGAAGCCGCGAAGGCCAACTTCGACGCCCTCCTCGATACCGCCGCCCTCCAGGAGATCAGCAAGGTCTTCTACGGCGGCCGCTATATCGCCGCGGTCGATGCGATCGATGAAATGACGCTCCAGGTCACGACCAACGCCCCGCTCGTCGAGCAGGAGTTCTTCGGCTTCGGCTTCTATCTCGGGTTCGCCGCCGCATCGCCGCTGGTGCTCGCGGCCGGCGGGTTCCCGGCCACCGGCGAAACCCCCATCGGCAGCGGCCCCTACACCTTCGATGCATGGCGCAAGGGCCAGGACATCACCCTCCTTCGCAACGAAAGTTACTGGGGCGAACTCCCCAACATGCGGAAGCTCAAGTTCATCTTCCGCCCCGAAGCCAGCGTCCGCGCCCAGACCATCAAGGCCGGCGAAGCCCATCTCGCCTACAACATCGGCTCCGAGCAGGCCTCGGCCCTGGAGAACAGCGTCGTCGGCGCCGGTTTCCAGTCGAACTCGCTCCGCATCAACAACACCAAGGCGCCGACCAGCGACATCCGCGTCCGCCGCGCCATCAACTATGCGATCGACCGCGTGGGCCTGAACGAGGCCATCTTCGGCGGTTCCGCCACCCCGATCGGGTTCTTCGCCTACCAGCCGGTCGAAGTCCCCATCTGGCCCTACGACCCGCAGCAGGCCAAAACCCTCATCGAACAGGCTGGCGCGGAGGGCCAGGAAGTCGAGCTCATGTACGGCGAAGGCCGCATCCCGGAGGAGGACCAGCTCGCCGAGATTTTCAAAGCCCAGATCGAAGCCGCCGGCCTCAAGGTGAAGCTCACGAAGGTCGAGCGCGGCCAGTACAACGAGATCAGCGGCGGCGACTTCGCCCAGATGCCCGAACTCCTGATGGAGACCACCAGCTCCGGCAACTACGGCGAAATCTCCGGTTCCCTCCTCGACAAGTACGGCTGCGAAGGCTCGGGCACGTTCTGCGACCCCGCCTGGGACGCCGAATTCGTCAGCCTCCAGACCATCTCCGGCGATGCCCGCCTGGACAAGATCTCCGACATCGCCAACCGCCTCCAGGAAGAAGAGACGCCGCGCGCCTGGATCCTGGCCGTCAACCAGGTCCACGGGCTCGCCAACAACGTCGCCGCCGATGTGCCCCTCAACGTGTACATCAAAGTGGGCGACCTCTCCTTCGTATGACTGCCTACCTGGTCAGGCGGGTGACGGCGGGGGTCGCCGTGCTGGTCGCCCTCCTGCTCTTCGCCTTCCTGGCTACCCACTACATCGGCGATCCCGTCGCCTTCCTCGCCGACCCCGAATACGCCACGCCCGAACAGATCGAACAGCTTCGCCAGGAAGGCGGCTACAACCGCCCGGTCTGGGCCCAGCTCGGCGACTTCATGGCCGGCGCCGTCCAGGGAGACTTCGGCGAGAGCGTCTACCACAACCAGCCCTCCCGCGATGTCGTCCTTGAGCGCGTCCCGCGGACCCTCCAGCTCGGCGCGGTCGCCTTCGCCGTCACCTTCATCGTCGCAATCCCCCTCGCCGTCCTCGCGGCGAGGGGTCAGGGGAACGCCGTCACCCTCACGATCGTCGGCGTCACCACCTTCCTCGCATCCATGCCCGGGTTCTTCGTCGCGCTCGGCCTCATCTTCATCTTCGCCGTCCAGCTCTCCTGGCTGCCCACCTCGGGATACGGCTGGTGGCCGGAGATGATCCTTCCGGTCATCGCCCTCGCCCTCGCGCCGATCGGCCGCTACACCCAGGTGCTCGAACAGGCCATTGGCCGCGAACTTAAGCAGCAATACGTCTCCACCGCCCGCTCCAAGGGCCTCGCCGAACCAACCGTCATGCGCCGCCACGTCCTCCGCAACGCCGGCCTTGTCGGCATCACCCTGGTCGGCGCCGAAGTCATCACCCTCCTGAACGGCTTCGTCCTCATTGAGCAGATCTTCGCCTGGCCCGGCGTCGGCCGCGTCCTCCTCGAAGCCGTCACCGGCCGCGACCTCCCCGTCGTCATGGCTGGCGTCGTCTACATCGGCGTCATCGTCGTCACCGTCAACGTCGTGGTCGATGTCCTCTACGCCTGGATCGACCCGAGAGTGAGGCTCGCATGACCGCACAGACCTCCCACGTCCCCATACCCGCCTCGATCAGCGGCGAAACCGGCAAGTCGGCTGGCAGCGGCCTGGCCTGGCTGCTGCGGGAAGCCCGCAAAGCGCCTTTCTACGCGGCGGCCGCGCTCATCCTCGTGCTCGCCGTCGGGACCGCCGTCCTCGGCCCTTACCTCCCCTTCCCCGACCCGGAAGCCCAGGTCCTGGGCGACCGCATGCTCGGGCCAATGTCCCGCGGCGCCGATGGCACGCTCTACCTCGCCGGCACCGATAACCTCGGCCGCGACACGCTTTCGCGGACCGTCCACGGAGCCCGGCTTTCGATTGGCATCGCGGCGTCCGCGGCCGTCATTGCGGGCCTGCTCGGTACGGCCCTCGGCATCGTCGCGGCCTACCGCGGCGGCATCGCTGACCTCCTGGTCATGCGCATGGTCGACCTTCAAATGGCGTTTCCCTCGCTGGTCCTCGCCATCTTCCTCCTCTACATCATTGGTTCGAACGTCACCAACCTCATCCTGCTGCTCGTCGTCTTCAGCTGGGCGGTCTTCGCCCGCATGGCCCGCGCCCAGACGCTCAGCCTCCGCAACCAGCCATTCGTCGAAGGCGCCGTCGCCCTCGGCGCTTCCGATACCCGCATCATCCTCCGCCACATAGTGCCCCACCTCATCCCGGTGATGGCTATCGTCGCCGTCTTCGACTTCGCGGGCGTCATGCTGGCGGAAGCCGGCCTGAGCTTTCTCGGGCTCGGCGTCCTCCCGCCGGAGATCTCCTGGGGACTGATGCTTTCCCAGGGCCGCGAATACATCAACACCGGCGGCTGGTGGCTCCTCGCCGTACCGGGCGCCGCTCTCTCCCTCACCTGCCTCTCCGCGAACCTCACCTCGCGCTGGCTGCAGGTGCTCACCCGGATCCAGGAGTAATACGCAATGCTCGACCTGCTCGACAAAGAACTCGATGGCGCCATCCCCGGCGCGGTCAACCTGCGCGATATGGGTGGAATCCCCGTCGAAGGCGGCCGCATTCGCCCGGGACTCGTCTTCCGCTCTGGCATGATGCACAACATCACGGCCGAAGGCCTCGCAGCCCTCGCCCAGACCCATCGCATCCGCACCGTCGTCGATCTCCGAAACGACATGGAACTCGAACAGGACGGCCTCTCCGATTTCGCGCCGACGGGCATCACCCATTGCCATGTTCCAGTCGTCACCACCGCCGCCACGGCCGTAACCCGCACGGAACGCATCCGCGAACTCGCCAGCGGCAAGCTCCCCTGGGCCGACATGTACCTCAAGATGCTGCAGGACAGCCCGCACACCTTCCGCGCCTTCTTCGAACTCCTCGCCGACCAGTCGTCGCTCTCGGTCGTCTTCCATTGCGCCGGTGGCCGCGACCGCACGGGCGTCACCGCCGCCCTCTTCCTCTCCGTGCTCGGCGCGAACGACGACGCCATCGCCGCCGACTACGCCCGCACGGGCCCTATCCTCATGCGTTACCCGGACCGCTTCAGCCGCACCATGCAGGAGACTGGCCTCACCATCGAAGAAATGACCGCCATGGTCGGGAACACCGCCCCGCAGGTCATGCACGACCTCATGGCGATGATCCGCACCGAATGGGGCTCAACCGAGGCCTACCTCGAATCCACCGGCCTCGACATGGCCGTCCTCCCCGAACTCCGCGCCCAGCTCGTCGCGTAGTCCCACCGGCATCCCGCAGTGGGGCGGCGCGACCGCGCCGCCTCACCGCCCACGCAACAGGCGCCTACGGCTGTGAGGAAAGCACCGTCGAAGGCCCCGGAGTTCGCGCCTGGCCGGCGTACCACGCCATCAGGACGAGTCCGCTCGCCAGGCCAAGACCGGCCGTTACCGCCATCGTGATCGGAGCACCGAACACTTCGGACACGGCGCCGACCGGGAGCGCGCCGAGGAAGGCAAGAGCGATGCCCCACGTCCAGAGGCTCATGACACGCGCCTGCAGTTCACGCGGCGTGTTCTGCTGCAGGATGACGACACCCAGGCTGATGCAGCTCATGCTGCCGATACCGATCACGAACATCAGCCCCAGCGAGAGCCACATCCACGGTGAAAGCGAGAACACCACGAGCGACGCCAGGAACAGCAGATAACAGCCGTTGAACAACCGCAGCTTGTGGCGGGTATCGCCGAGGCGCGCCAGGGCGATGCCCCCGAGCACGGCTCCCACGCCGGACGCGCTGCTCAACAGGCCGTATCCCAAAGAGCCCACCTTCAGCACATCCTCGGCGAACACCGGGAGCATCGAAAGGTAGGGCATGCCGAAGAGCGCGAACAGGTTCCCGACGTTGATCACGAAGAAGATCACGGGCGTTCGAAACATGAACACGATGCCGTCGGCGATCTCCCGGAGCGGCGCGCGATTCGCCGCGGGCGGCCGGGGGCGCGCCTGCATCATCGCGAGCGGAACGAGGCCAATAAGGTAGCCGGCGGCGTTCACATACATCGTCCCGCCCGCGCCGATGATCGCGATGAACACGCCCGCGAGTATCGGCCCGACGATGCGCATG
>CALFYR010000747.1 GCA_937954195.1 uncultured Dehalococcoidia bacterium | reverse complement strand
TCGTCTTCAATGACCACTTCCAGTTCGAACGCCTGCGCGAAGAGCAGCGCTTCGAACGGCTCCGCGACGCCATCCGAGACCGCGATGCCGCGCTCCACGGCGAAGAAAATCCCATGCTCGCCGACTACGGCACGCACAGCGAAGCCCGCCAGTACGCCGGCCGCAAGGTCGGCCCGAAGTGGAAGTGCCCGGTGCACTTTGATACCGCGGAGCCGCCGGATGCCTGAGCTCGTTCGTCAGCGCATCGCCCCGCAGACCGGCGCCGGCTTCCGCCTCACGCAGGGAAACACCCTCACCGTCTACGACCCCGAAGGGGAGCAGGTCTCCGACCTCGTCGCCTTCGCGGCGGACTCGAACTCGGACGAATGGCTCTCCTCCGGCCGCACCTTCGACTACGAGAGCACCATTTACCTCACCACCGGCCACACGCTCTACTCCAACCGCAGCAACCCCATGCTCACCATCGTCGAGGACACCGTTGGCCGCCACGACTTCCTGCTCGCCCCATGCAGCACCGAGATGTTTGAACGCCTCTACGGCTACGACCGCAGCCACCCCAGCTGCTTCCGAAACCTCGCTGACAACCTCGCTCCGTTCGGCATCCCCGAAGACCGCATCCCCACCGCGTTCAACATCTTCATGAACGTGCAGATGACCCCGGAAGGCCAGCTCACCGTCGCCCCGCCGCTCTCCAAAGCCGGCGACCACATCACCCTCCGCGCCGAGATGGACCTCATCGTCGCCCTCACCGCCTGCTCCGCCGAACAATCCAACAACTGGTCCTTCAAACCCATCGAATTCGAAGTACGCTCCGGTGCTAACGGCTAACGGCTAACGGCTAATAACGGCCGATTACTCCGCCTTCCCCGCCATCTCGATGAGCTTCACCAGCACGTCATACGTCGCGTACGCGTCCGCCAGCGCTCCGTGTTCGCCCATCCGCCCGATGCCCAGCCGGTCGGCCACGTGCCCGAGGTTGAAGCGGTCCACCTGCCCCCCGCCCCGCAGCAGCCCCCGCGCGATCGGCTGCACGTCGATGGCTACGGTTGCGAACGGCCACGGCTGCCCCAACCGCCGGAACGTTTCCACCAGGAACGCCATGTCCTGTCCGATGCCCCACCCCGTGATTACCGCGTCCCGTCCCAGCGTGGCGAAGCGTTCGAACGCGGCCTCCAGGTCCAGCGCCGTCTTCCACGCTTTCGGCGTGTAACCAACCACCTTCAGCGCGGCCGGCACCGCGTTCCCGATGTGCTTCGGCTTGATTCGCGCGCCCCAGGCTTCCTCTTCGGGGATCGCCACGTCCAGCCGCGCCCGCACGCCGCCGACGTCCAGCACTTCGTGCATCTGCGCGTTCGGACCGCTCATCTCCAGGTCCACTACAAACAGCGAACCATGGTCGCCCAGCACGTCTGCCGGTGCAGGCTCGCCGGTCACCCGCCCATCGTCTTCGAGCCGTCGCAATCCCGGCGCAAGGCTCGCAAGTAGCTGTTCCTTCATCAGATCCGCCTCAGCTCCTTCGAACCGATGATAAGCAATGCAGTCAGTCCAGCCGCAACCAGCATCCATGCGCCCACCACGTGCGGCGCGCCCCACCGGTCGATCATCGCGCCCATCAGCAATCCGGCAAACGGCGTCAACCCCCACGTCATCGTTTGCAGCGAAACCACGCGCGACCGGTACTCCGGCTCCGCCTTCATCTGCATCAACGACGCGTTAAACGCCGAGTAGATGCTGTGGAAGATGCCCGCCACCGCCAACACGGCCACTGCCAACCACAGGTTCCGTGTCAGCGTGAACGCGGCGATGCTCGAACAGTAAAACAGGCAC
>CALFYR010000746.1 GCA_937954195.1 uncultured Dehalococcoidia bacterium | reverse complement strand
CATCTACGGGTATTCCGACGAGGAGGTGATCGGCAAGCCGCTGGCGAGCCTCCAGTCGTCCGGAACGGGTGCCGACGCTGAATCGATCATCGCTGGAGCGCGAGAGAACGACGCCCATGTGAGCGAAGGCCTGTGCGTGCGGAAGGACGGCTCGACGTTCGATGCGGAAGTGACCGTTTCGAATCTGCGGGACTACTTCGGCAACCACGCGGGGTTCAGCGTGGTCACGAGGGACATCACGGAGCGGAAGCGGGCGGCGGCGATGGTCGAGCAGGAGCGCGACCTTTCGCGGTCGATCCTGGAGAGCCTGCCCGGGGTGTACTACATGTACGACGAGACCGGCAGGTTCCTCCGCTGGAACCGCCGGTTCGAAGAAGTCACCGAGTACTCAACCGAAGAGGTTGCGCGGCTGCATCCACTCGACCTGTTCACGGGCCCCGATCGCGACCTGCTCCAGCAGAAGATAGCCAGCGTTTTTCGCAACGGCTGGGACGAGGTCGAGGCGGACTTCGTTTCGAAGAGCGGGAAGCGAACGCCGTACTACTTCAACGGAGCGCGCACCACGTTCGAAGGCAAGACGTGCCTCATCGGGATGGGCATCGATATTTCGAACTACGCGCGGACGCAGGCCGAATTGCGTGCGACCGACGAGCGGCTCCGATTGGCAGCCAAAGCCGCGAACGTGGGGCTCTGGGATTGGGACATCAAGGCTGATACCTGGTTCTATTCGGCGGAGTGGAAACGCCAGCTTGGGTATGCGGAGGACGAGGTTGGCCCCGCCTTCGACGAGTGGCAGGACCGGCTGCACCCCGACGACCGCGACGCCGCGAACGCGCGGCTCGAGGCGTTCCTGGAAGACCCTTCCCGTGGCTATGTGAGTGAGTTCCGGCTGCGCCATAAGGACGGTACGTACCGAAGCATCCTGTCGCAGGCCTCCATCGTGATGGATGAAGCCGGCCAGCCCGCACGGATGCTCGGCTCGCACGTCGATGTCACTGACCAGCGGCGTTCCGAACGGCGCATCCACATGTCGCAGAAGATGGAGGCGATTGGCCAGCTGGCCGCCGGAATCGCCCACGACTTCAACAACCTGCTGACGGTTATCAACGGCTACAGCGGGCTGCTGCTCGAACAGGCCCAGCCGGGCGACCCAAACAGCGACGCGGTACGGGAGATAGCCGCGGCCGGCGCCCGCGCCCAGGAAATGACCCGCCAGCTGCTCGCATTCAGCCGTCAGCAGGTGCTCGAGCCATCCACGATGGACCTGAACGTGGTGGTGGAGGAGATCGCGCAGCTCTTGCGACGGCTTATCGGTGCCGACGTGACCCTGGTGACGTCGTTGACCGCCGATCTTGCGCGCATCCGGGCGGACCGGAGCCAGCTCGAACAGGTGCTCGTGAACCTCGCCGTGAACGCGCGCGACGCGATGCCGCGCGGTGGCACGCTCACGCTCGAAACGGAGCTCGTCACGCTGGATGACGGCTATGTGGGTGGTGTCGCCGGCCTCGCCGCAGGCGAGTACGTCCTGCTTGCCGTCTCCGATACCGGAGTCGGCATGGACGAGGAGACGCACGCGCGGATCTTCGAACCGTTCTTCACGACCAAGGAGCCGGGGAAGGGCACCGGGCTGGGTCTTGCGACTGTCCACGGGATTGTGAAGCAGTCCGGTGGTCATGTTGCCGTTTACAGCGAACCCGGGCAGGGCACGACATTCAAGGTGTACCTGCCGGCGTTGACGGAGATCGCCGCAGTCGAGGCGCCGCCGCCCGCGGTGCTGAGCATGCCGGAGGGTTCGGAGACGGTGCTCCTCGTCGAGGACGAAGATTCGGTCCGCGCCTTGACGAGGGCAGTCCTGCAGCGGTGCGGGTATGTGGTGCTGGAGGCGGCGGATGGCGAAGAGGCGCTGCAACTCGCGCAAAACCATGGCGCCGACGCGATCGACCTGCTTGTGACCGACGTAGTGATGCCGCG
>CALFYR010000745.1 GCA_937954195.1 uncultured Dehalococcoidia bacterium | reverse complement strand
CGTTCACGATGGAGCAGTTGCGCGCCGTGGCCGCGAGCGGCCTCGCGGCCAGCCCCATCACGCAGGTGCTGGTCGAGAAGAACCTCCTTGGCTGGAAGGAAGTCGAGTACGAGGTGATGCGGGACGGCGCCGGAAACTGCATCACCATCTGCAACATGGAAAACCTGGACCCGATGGGCGTCCACACCGGGGACTCCATCGTCGTGGCGCCATCGCAGACGCTGAGCGACAAGGACTACCAGATGCTGCGCTCGGCATCGCTCCGCATCATCACGGAGCTCGGAATCGAAGGCGGCTGCAACGTGCAGTTCTCGCTCGCCCCCCGGAAGGACGTGTGCGACTGGGACGGCGACCCGTACGCACCGCTCCCCTACTACGTCATCGAAGTGAACCCGCGAGTTTCGCGGTCGTCGGCGTTGGCCTCGAAGGCGACCGGGTACCCGATCGCCCGCGTCGCCGCCAAGATCGCCTGCGGAAAGACGCTGGATCAGATACCAAACGCCGTCACGAAGAAGACGACGGCGGCGTTCGAGCCAGCGCTGGACTACGTGGTGGTGAAGATCCCCCGCTGGCCGTTCGATAAGTTCTCGCTGGGCGACCGGACGCTGGGTACGCAGATGAAAGCCACGGGCGAAGTGATGGCCATCGACCGGAGCTTCGAGGCGGCCCTGAACAAGGCGGTGCGTTCGCTCGAAGTCGGCGGGAAGAGCCTCCTGTGGGAGCGCCCGGAATGGCGCGAGTCGGCCGAATTCCCGCTGCACGCGACAGACGAGCGGCTGTGGGCCGTCATGGCCGCGCTGCGCCAGGGCGCCGACGTGATGGACCTTGCGAAGCAGACCAAAGGGATCGACCCCTGGTTCCTCGAGCGGCTGTTGAACATCATCGCGATGGAGAAGCGGCTGCTGAATGAAGACCTGCACCCGGACCTGCTGCGCGCGGCAAAGCGGCTGGGATTCAGCGACGAGATGGTCGCGCAGCTGGCGGACCGCCTGCCCGAGCAGATCCGGGCGCTGCGGCACGAATGGGACATCCGCCCGGTCTACAAGATGGTGGACACTTGCGCCGCGGAGTTCGATGCGGCAACGCCGTACTTCTACAGCACCTACGAAACGGAGAACGAAGCCGTGCCCGAACCTGGCGCGGCGGCGGTGGTCGTTGGCTCCGGGCCAATCCGCATCGGGCAGGGCATCGAGTTCGACTACGCGAGCGTTCACGCCGCGTGGGCCCTTCAGAAGGCCGGCATCCGGGCTGTGATGGCCAACTCGAACCCGGAGACTGTTTCGACCGACTTTGACACCAGCGACCGGCTCTACTTCGAGCCGCTCGACGAAGAGGCCGTCCGCGACATCATCGAGAATGAAGGGGCCGCAAGCGACGAGCTGCCCCCGAGCATCGTCCAGTTCGGTGGCCAGACCGCCATCAACCTGGCCGAACCGCTGCGGCGTTCGGCGCTGCCGATCATCGGCTCGAGCGCGGAGACGATCGATACCGCCGAAGATCGGCGAATGTTCGAACGTTTCCTGCAGGAACTGGGCATACCGCAGCCGCCGGGGGCTGCCATTACCGACATCGAAGAGGCGATGAAGACCGCGCAGACCATCGGCTACCCGGTGCTTGTGCGCCCTTCGTACGTGTTGGGGGGCCGCGCGATGGAAATCGTGCAGAACGCCACCGAACTCGTGACGTTCGTGGGCGCGGCGGCAGAAGCCGCCCAGGGGCGCCCCATCCTCATCGATAAGTTCCTCGAAGGAAACGAAGTCGAAGTGGACGCCATCTGCGACGGCGAGACCGTGCTGATTCCCGGAATCATGGAGCACATCGAAAAGGCCGGTGTGCACTCAGGCGACTCCATGGCCGTCTATCCACCGGTCCACCTGGACCAGGAGGAGCGCGAGACCATCGTCGACTACACGCGGCGCATCGTACTTGGGATGGGGGCCATCGGGCTCACGAACATCCAGTACGTGGTGCTTCCCCGGCGGGCCGGCGAAGGGCCGCGCGTGTTCGTCCTCGAGGTCAACCCGCGCGCCAGCCGCACGGTGCCCTTCCTCTCGAAAGTCACCGGTGTCCCGATGGTGCAGCTGGCCGTGGGCGCCATGCTGGGCAAGAAAATCCGGGACGAAGGCTATCCGGACGGGCTCTGGCCCGAGCGGTCGCTGTACGCCATCAAGGCCCCCGTGTTCTCGATGTCGAAGCTCACAGGTGTGGATACCTACCTTGGGCCGGAGATGAAGAGCACTGGCGAAGTCATGGGCGTGGACCGCACCTTCGAAGGCGCGGTCGCGAAGGCACTCATCGCCTCCGGCATGGCGCTGAAGCCGAACGCATCCATCCTCCTGAGCATCGCGGACCGCACGAAGGCCGATGCGCTGCCGCTCATCCATCAGTTGGGCGAGGCCGGTTACTCCCTCTATGCGACCGAGGGCACGAGCAAGATGATCGAAGCGCTCGGACTAAAGGTGACGACGGTCACCAAGGTGCTCAGCGGCGACCACCCGAACGTCGTCGACGTCATCATGGACGGCAGCGTGCAGGGCGTCATCAACACACCGGAGGGGCGCATGACGGGCTCGCTGCGCGATGGCTTCCACATTCGCCGCGCGGCCGCCGAGAAGCGGATCCCGTGCTTCACCTCCATCGATACGGCAAGGGCCGCCATCCAGGCGCTCGCCCGGCCATCGGACTACGACGTGGCCACGGTGAAGGAGTACCTCGGTTGAACATCGAGGACGCGCGGATCGTTTCGACGGAGCCGGCCTGGGATGGTGCGTTCATCACGTGGTTCCACGCGCCCTCGCTCGCCCGAGGGGTCGAACCAGGGCAGTTCGTGATGGTGCACTGCAGCGCCGAGCGAACGGACCCCATGTTCGCCCGGGCCTTCAGCTACTACCGGCTCGACGGGGAACGCTTCGCCATTTGCTATGCGGTGGTTGGCCGCGGCACCCGGTGGCTGAGTGAGCAGCCGGCTGGGACACCGGTGCGGTGCTACGGTCCGCTGGGCAACGGATTCCGCCTGCCGGACGGCCCATCCAACCTGCTGCTGATCGGCGGGGGCGTGGGCGTGGCACCGCTGGTGGACACCGCAGAGCGCGCAATATCGGCTGGCCACCAGGTGGTCGCGATGATGGGGGCTCGATCGGATCGGCATCTGCTTCCGGCATCGGAATGGCCCAAAGAGGTTGAGTATGTGGTCGTCACGGAAGACGGCTCCGCCGGGCCGAAGGGGTTCGTGACCCAGCACCTCGGCAAGTATCAGGAGTGGGCAAACCGCATTTACGCGTGCGGCCCCAACCCAATGTTCCAGTCGCTCGCTGACGTGCTCCGCCACAACGGACGGCGTCAGTTCCCCGAGATCCTGATGGAGGAGAACATGCCCTGCGGCTGGGGCATGTGCTACGGCTGCGGCGTCTTCACCAAGCACCACGGCGTGAAGCTCTGCTGCAAGGACGGTCCGCGCTTCAACCTCTTTGACGTGTTCTGAGGGGCGTATACTGGGGTAATGACGGCAACCCAGGCACAACCCCAGGGGCGGAAGCGACAGGTGGGCAAGGTCTACGCGAGCATCACGATTACGAACCATGAAGACGAGATCGCGGCCCGTCGCGGGTACATCGATCCAACGGAGGTGCGAAGTCTGACGCTGGACCGAATTCTTGTAGACACAGGCGCGAACTCGCTTTGCCTGCCCGGCTCGCTCGTTGCCCGCCTGGGGCTTCCCGTTCTGAAAGAGGTGGTCGTCG
>CALFYR010000744.1 GCA_937954195.1 uncultured Dehalococcoidia bacterium | reverse complement strand
GACCGGCGGCGGCGGGTGGCGGCCAGGGCAACAGGATGTACAAGTTCGGGAAGAAACTCGGCATCAACATGGACAAGACGTCGAAGAAGAAATCTGAAGACGTCCAGAAGCAGATCACGTGGCTGCTGGCGCACCTGAAATCGCTGCCCGACCCGTTGCCGGACCCGCAGACGGATGCGCTCGGGTTCGAGACGGCGAAGGCGAAGTACAACGAGGCGTACCTGTTAGTGAAGGGCACGGGCGTAAGCGTGAAGGAGCTGACGAACGCCGGGAGCGGGGACGAGCTGGTGAAGATCCTTGCGACGGCTATCCGCAAGCGAGAATAGCCGGACGGCCATGCGAATGGCGTCGATCGGCGGTCGAAGCGGGCTGAGGCAGGGCGTATTGTTCGGCGCGATGAACGGCGGCGAGGCGACGACCGGATGATCACGCTGGAGCGGGTGACGCGCGCCTACGGTGAAGAGCCGAACCTGGTGAAGGCACTGGATGATGTCTCCCTTGAGATACGAGAAGGGGAGTTCGTGGTGGTGCTGGGGCCATCGGGGAGCGGGAAGACGACGCTGCTGAACATCATCGGCGCGCTGGATACGCCGAGTTCGGGGCGGGTGAGCGTGGCGGGACGGGACATCACGCGGGCATCGCGCGGGGAGTTGTTCGATGTGCGGCGGGAGACGGTGAGCTTCATCTTCCAGGGGTTCAACCTGTTTCCCGGGCTGACGGCGCGGGAGAACGTGCAATTCGCGATCGACGCCGCGGGCCGGCGAGGAGGGGCTTCGGCGGATGATGTGCTCGAGAGTGTGGGGCTGGGCGGGCGGCTGAAGCAGTTCCCACACCAGCTTTCGGGGGGCGAACAGCAGCGGGTGGCGATCGCGCGGGCGCTGGCGACGGGGAACCCGGTGCTGCTGGCAGACGAACCAACGGGCGAGCTGGACTTCCATACGGGCGTGAAGATCCTGGAGTTGCTGCAGGCACAATCGGGCCCCGGGCGGGTGGTGCTGGTGGTGACGCACAACCGGCAGATCGCGCGGGCGGCGGACCGGGTGATCGAGCTCAGTGGCGGGCGGGTGACGCGGGATGGACCGCCGGAAGGTGGCAAGGCGAATGTCGCGGACCTCTACTGGTAGCCGGCTGAACCCGGGGTTGGTGCTGCGGTGGTCGTGGCGGGACCTGAAGGCGCGTTGGGTGCAGGTCGCGGCGATCGCGCTGGTGATAGCGCTTGGGACGGGGAGCTACGCGGGGCTTTCGAGCGTGACCGAGTGGCGGCGCGTTTCGACGGACGACGCATACGCTCGGCTGAACATGCACGATCTGCGGGTGGAGCTGGCGCAGGGTTCGACGGTGGAGGAAGGCACGCTGCGGGCGGTGGCGGAAGGGCTGGATGTGGTGGCTTCGGCCGAGGAACGGCTACTGGCGCCAGTGCAGGTGGACGCTTCGACGGCGGAGCGGGCGATCCTGGTGCGGGGTTTGCTGATTGGGGTTCCGCTGGCGGAAGGCGGACCGAACATCGACGGGTTGCATGCGCACGTGGGGCGTGGCCTGACGGAAGCGGACACGGGGAAGGCGGTGGGCATGCTCGAGGTGCACTTCGGGCAGTACTACGACCTGCCGCCCGAGGGGAGCATCCGGCTTGGCGGCGACGTGACGATGGAGTACGTGGGGCTGGCGATCACCCCCGAGTACTTCATTGTGACCAGCGACCGGGGCGAGTTCCTGGCTGAGGCGAACTTCGCGGGGGTGTTCGCGTCGCTTGAGACGGTGCAGGAGCTGAGCGGACGGGCGGGTCAGGTGAACGACCTGGTCGTGCTGATAGACGAGGGAGCGGACCGCGATGCGGCGAAGGCCGAGTTGCAGGCGGCGCTGGCCGCGGCTCTGCCGGACGTTGGGGCGACGGTTTCGACACGGGAGGAAGACCCGGCGTTTGCGTTGAATGACGCGGACATTGAAGGCGACCAGCAGATCTACGACATCTTCGCGCTGCTGATCTTCGCGGGGGCGGTGGTAGCGGCGTTCAACCTTGTCACACGGATTGTGGAATCGCAGCGGCGCGAGATTGGGGTGGCGATGGTGCTGGGGGTGCCGCCAAGCCGGATTGCGATACGGCCGCTGCTGGTGGGGGCGGAGATCGCGCTGCTGGGGGTGATCTTCGGGGTTGGGGTCGGGTTGCTCATCGGGCAGGCGATGGCGAGCGTGCTCGATGACTTCGCGCCGCTGCCGGAGTGGCAGACCGACTTCCAGTTCGGGGTGTACGCGGCGGTGGCGGCGGCGGGGTTCGTCATCCCGTTTGTGGCGACAATGTGGCCGGTGTGGCGGGCCGTGCGCGTGCCGCCGGTGCAGGCGATCCAGGCGGGGTACCGGGCTGCGAGGGGCGGGGGATTGGCGCCGGTGTTCGGGAGGTTACGGATCCCCGGCGGAACGTTCTGGCAGATACCTGTGCGGAACGTGGTGCGGGCCCCGCGACGGGCGTTACTGACGAGCCTTGGGATCGCGGCGGCGATCGCGGCGCTGGTTTCGTTCGTCGGGCTGATCGATTCGTTCCTGGCGACGATTGAACGGAGCGACGAGGAGATCCTGTGGATGAACCCGGACCGGTTGCAGGTGGACCTGGACCGACCGTACCCGGTCGCGGGGGCTGAGATCGCGGCGATCACGGGTTCGGCGAGCGTGGGTGAAAGCCAGGCGCAGCTGCGGTTGGGGGGTACCGCATTGGGGGCGGAAGAGGAGATCGACCTGCAGATCCAGGTGCTGCCGATGGAGAACGAGGTGTGGGGGCCGCGGCTGAGCGACGGGGAGATACAGCGGGAGCGGCCCGGGATTTACCTGGCCGAGCTGGCGGGCAGGAACCTGGGCGTAGGAATCGGGGATACGCTGACGGTCCGGCACCCACGGCTCGAGGCGAGCGGCTTATTCGCGCTGGTGGAGACTGAGCTGGAGGTGCTGGGCCTGCATTCGCACCCGTACCGGTTCGTGGCGTACATGGACAGCAACCAGGCGGGGCTGTTCGGCCTGGAAGGGATGGCGAACCTGCTGGAGGTGGTGCCCGCGGAGAGCGCGACGCGAGACGACGTGAAGCGGGAGCTGTTTCCGCTGAGCGGGGTGGCGGCGACGCAGGGGGTTTCGGAGGTATCGGAAGCGCTGGCGGATTTGCTGAACGAGTTCATCATCGTGCTGCGGGTGATCGAAGGGGCGCTGTTGGTGCTGGCGCTGCTGATCGCATTCAATTCGGCGAGCATCAACATGGACGAGCGGGCGCGGGAGAACGCGACGATGTTCGCGTTTGGGGTTCGGGTGCGGACGGTGCTCCGGATGGCGATTGTGGAGAACCTGATCCTGGGGGTGGTGGCGACGCTGGCGGGGGTGGTGCTGGGGTGGTTGCTGCTCGGGGCGATCATTGAGCTTCGGATACCGAGTACGTTGCCTGACCTGGAGGTAATCCCGACGGTGAGCGCGACGACGCTGGCGATATCGGGGGTGCTGGGGGTGCTGGCGGTTGGGGCCGCGCCACTGCTGACGTTGCGGAAGATGCTGCGGATGAATGTGCCGGCGACGTTGAAGGTGATGGAGTAGGGATTTTCGATTTTCGATTTTCGATTTTCGGTTGGTGATGGGTGGGTGCTTGGGCGTGGGACCGTGGGGGATTCGGGGCGCGCGTGAAGGTGGCGGAAGAGCGGTCGGTTGAGGTTAGGACCGTACCCTCCCTTTCGGTCGGGCCTCCTGGATGTGGGGTGCCGCGAGCGGGCTCG
>CALFYR010000743.1 GCA_937954195.1 uncultured Dehalococcoidia bacterium | reverse complement strand
GCGACGGCCACACCGGCGAGGATGGTCAGCGCGCTGAGAGCGAGGACCGCCGGGTCCTCCGGGATGAGGTAGAGCTTCGCGTCGATGGGGGAGCCGGCCGCGGCTGACGCGGCGGGGGTGGCGAACCAGGTGGAGATGGGGCCGGTGAGGAACGCGAGGCCCCAGCTCGCCGCGCCGAGCACGATAGGCCCCAACCAGAGGCCCACCGACACCCCGTGGGGGTGAAGGTCGTGCTCGGGCGCGGGGCGGGAGAAGAGCGGGCGGATGGTCATCAGGCTGGCGGCGGCAAGCGCGAGGACACCGCTCGCGACGGCGGAGACGAGGAGCAACGGCCCCCCGGAGTCGAGTTCGAGGCCGGCCGCGAGGAACGTTTCTTTCGCCAGGTAGCCGAGGGTGATGGGAATGCCCGCCATGGAAACCGCCGCGAGAGAGATGGCGATGGAGGTGATGGGCATCCCGGGCCAGAGCCCGCGAAGGCGCGTGATGTCGCGGGTGCCGGTTGCGTGGTCGATGGCCCCGGCGGCCATGAAGAGCGCGCCTTTGTAGAGCGCGTGCGCGGCCAGGAAGACGACGGCGGCTTTCACCGCGTATTCGGTGCCGAGGCCGAGGAGCAGGGTGAGGGTGCCCAGCGCGCTGAGGGTGGTGTACGCGAGGATGCGCTTCAGGTCGTCCTGGCGGATGGCAAACCATGCGCCCAAAAGCATCGTGACCAGGCCGGCGGGGACGAGGAGCCAGGACCAGAGTTCATGCTCGTGGAAGGTGGGGTAGACGCGGGCGAGCAGGTAGATGCCTGCCTTCACCATGGCGGCTGAGTGGAGATAGGCGCTGACCGGGGTGGGGGCAACCATCGCGTTTGGGAGCCAGCCGTGGAACGGGACCTGGGCGGACTTCGTGAACGCCCCAAGCGCCACGAGGATGAGCGCGGCGGCGAAGGAGACGGCTTCGCCGCTGAAGCCGGAATCGCGGATGGCGGAGAGTTCCCACTGGCCGGATTCGACACCGAGGATGACCAGGCCACCAAGCAGCGCGAGCCCGCCGCCACCCGTGATGACGAGCGCCTGCTGGGCCGACTTGCGGGCGTCGGCGTAGTCGTGTTTTAAGCCGATGAGGAGGAACGAGAGGATGCTGGTGAGTTCCCAGAAGACGAAGAGGGTGACCAGGTTATCGGCGGTGACGAGGCCGAACATGGCCGCGATGAACGCGAGCATGAACGCGTAGAAACGGCCGATGTGCCTTTCCGTGGTTCCGAGGTAGGCGCCGGAATAGACCATGATGAGCGCGCCGACGCCGGTGACGATGAGCGCCATCAGCAGGCTCAGCCCATCGATATAGAACGAGGCGTGGACATCGAGGGACGGCACCCATTCGACCGAGGCGGTCCACGCTTCTCCATCGCTGACCTGCGGCACGAGGGTGATGAGCCAGGCGAACCAGGCAGCCGGAGCCGCCGCCAGCAGCCAGTTCGCCCATCGCCCGGTGAGACGGTGGGTTAGCGGGCCCGCGAAAGCGAGGCCGAAGGTGGCGATGAGTGCGGCGAGGAACATGGGATATGGGGTACCGGCCGTGCTGGATGAAACGACGAGACGAATGGATCAGGCGGTCGGGACGGACGTGGTCAGGAGAGCTCGAGAGGGACGAGCCGGCGGCCGGGACTACGGCGCCTGGGGACGCGAGGCGTTTCGGCAACTGACCAACGGGAAACAGCATCGACCGTGGGGAGCCATCGCACGCGCATCACGCAATCTATCGTCCAAGAATGATTGTTTGCGGGTCAAGTACCCGGCTTACTGGCGACCCGGTAGCGCCGGGCAGCGCGTAGAATCCGGCGCTATGGAAATTCGACCGCTGCCGGGTGAACTGATCGACTACGCCACATCGGAGATAGCGCGCCTGCAGGTGCCGGGAGCGGCCGTCGGCGTGCTCCACAACGGCGTGATCTACGCCGGCGGTGTTGGCGTCACGAGCGTTGATAACCCGTTGCCGGTGACGGCTGAAACGCTGTTCCAGATCGGATCGACTTCGAAGACGTTCACGGCGACGGCGCTGATGCAGCTGGTTGAGGACGGCCTGGTAGACCTGGATGCGACGGTGCGGACCTACCTGCCGGAGTTCACGCTGCAATCGGCGGAGGATGGCGAGCGGGTGACGGTGCGGAACCTGGTGACGCACCACGCGGGGTACGTGGGCGACTACTTCAAGGACACCGGGCGTGGGGACGACGCGATCAAGACGATCGTGGGGAAGATGCGGAACTCGCCCCAGCTGGTGCCGGCGGGCTACACGTTCTCGTACAGCAATGCGGCGTTCTATGTGCTCGGGCACATCATCGAGACGGTGCGCGGGGGAGTGTTCGAACACATCATCCGGGAGCGGATTTTCGAGCTGCTGGAGATGGATCGGAGCTTCTACTTCCCGGAAGAGGTGATGACCCACCGGTTCGCGGCCGGGCACATTGTGACGACCGAGGGGCCGAAGGTGGCGCGGCCGTGGAATACCTCGCGGAGCATCGCGCCGGGCGGCGGCGTGACCTCGAACGTGATCGATCAGATGCGGTACGCGGCGCTCCATATTGAGGCGACGGCTGCCCCGAACGTGCTGAAGCCGGAGACGATCCGGTACATGCAGGAGGTGCAGAAGCCAGCCGGGAGCATGTGCGAATCGATCGGGATTTCGTGGATGCTGGATTCCGACGCGGGTGGCGGGCACAAAGGCGTGAAGCACGGCGGTGCGACGAACGGGCACCTGTCGTCGTTCGAGATGATGCCTTCGGCGGGTTTCGCGGTGACGGTGCTGACGAACGCCGACGCCGGGCGGGAGACGCGGCAGACGATTGCGGACCGCTGCCAGGAGCACTTCGTGGGTGCTGGAAAGCCGGCGCCGGTGGCGGCCACGGGGCTTTCGGTGGATACGAACGAGTACGCCGGGACCTACCAGAGCGTGCTCGCGCGGCTGGAGGTGCGAGCCGACGGAGACGGCCTGGTGGCGACGGACATGACCCCTGAACGCAGCCTCAGCGAGCGGCGTCACAAGCCGATCCCGCTGCCGCCGGCGCGGCTGTTGTTCACCGGACCTGATGCGACGGCGGTGCTCGATGGGCCGCGGCGCGGCGAACGCGCCGAGTTCCTGCGCGGAGCGGATGGCAAGGTTGAATGGATGCGGTGGGACGGGCGGATCGCCCGTCGCGTTGAAGGGTGACGAGCGGCCGCGGCTATTCGGCCGCACGCCTGGAGTTCGCGGCATGCCTCGGGTTGTTCACGACGGGGGTGTATTCCACGTCGTTCGGGCCATCGCTGAGCACGCTGGCCGGGGACTTCGGTGTTTCGCTGGACCGGGCCGGTTTGCTGGTGACGCTGCTGTTCCTCGGTTCGATCACGGCCTCGGCGATGGTGGCGGCGCGGCTGCACACGCGAGACCCGCGGCTGCTGGCGGTGGCCGGGCTGGTGCTGGTCGCAGCAGGGTGCGTGAGTCTTGGGTTCGCGGGCAGGTGGGCGACGGCGCTCGGTTCGGTGCTGGTGACGGGTGTGGGCGATGGGTTGCTGGTGGCCGGCGTACACACGGTGGTCGCGCGTGCGAGCGATGACGTCGCACGCGGCATCAACCGGCTGAACGTGTACTTCGCGATTGGCGCAATCTGCGGACCGTTGTGGGCCGGCGGTGTGTTCGCGCTGGATGGCGACGCGCGGGCGGTAGTGTTCCCGGGGATTGCGGTGCTGGTTCTGGTGGTGGCGCTGCTGCTGGGCACTACGCCGTCGCCGCCCCCGGCTTCGGATGCGGACCACGAGGCGCGCCGGACGATACCGGCGGGTGCGATCGCGTGGTTCATGGGGGCGGTCCTGTTCCTGTACGTGGGCGCCGAGTTCGGGCTTGGGTCGTGGGTGGCGTCGTATTCGGAGCAGGAGTTCGATGCGGGCATCTTCACGGGAGGGCTGGTGACCTCCGGATACTGGGGCGCGCTGATGGTGGGCCGCGTTATCTCGGGGCGGCTGTTCGCTGCCGGGTGGTCGCCGCGGACCGTACTGATCGGCTCGGTGGCGGCGGGGATGGTCAGCAGTGCGGGCGTGGCGGCGGCGAACGAGGTGTTCGCGCTGGCGGTGGCCTGCGCGTTCGCGACGGGGCTGTTCTTCGGGCCGATCTGGCCTGCGGCTATCAGCATCGTTTCGCAGCGTTCCGGTGGTGGCGCGCCGGCGGCGATGGTGACGGTGGGCAATGCGGGCGGGGTGTTCTTCCCGTGGGCGCAGGGCCGGCTCATCGTCGAATCCGGGGCGACGACGGGCATCGCGCTGACGGCGGTGTTGTGCCTGGTGGCGCTTGCGCTGGCGTGGGCCGCGCCCCGGACCGAGCGTCCGGGGCCGCGACGGGTGGCTTAGGCGGGGAGCCAGCGTTCGGCTTCGTATTCGACGATGGCGTCGCAGAGTGACCCGAAAAGCAGCTCGATCAGGTCGTGACCACGCTCGGCGTAGGCGTCCGGGTTGATGGTTGCGGTGCCGGTGACGACGTAGAAGCCGAGGACCGCGGAGGCCCGGACGAAGTCGTCCTTGCAGTGTTCGAACGTGTAGTCCTTGACGCCGCCCTGGCGGAGACCTTCGTAGTAGAGGTCGAGCAGCTCGCCGGTTAGGCGCTTACGGGCATCGCTTCGGAGGTTGCCGGCGATGAAGTACTGGAGATCGGTGAGGCCGGTGTTTTGCTGGAGCAACTGCCAATCGAGGACGACGAGTTCTTCGGGCGTGCCGGGCTCACCGAAGAGGAGGTTATCGAGGCGGTAGTCCTGGTGGGCGAGGGTGAGCGGCATCGTCATCAACGTTTCGAAGTAGGCGTCGTACTTCTCGGCGAGACCGCGACCAAGGCGGAGGACCATGGGGTCGAAGCGAGGCGCCCACTGTTCTTCGAAGACGGGGAGGAACTGCTGGTGCATGCCCTTAAGGATCTGGATGAACGGGTGGTCCTTGTTGGGGAGCCAGGCGTAGCGATCGAGGTCGGGTGATTGCCACCAGCGGGCGTGGAGCTTGGCGAGTTCGCGTACGGCGAGGCGGGCCTGGTCGTCGGTGCAGGAAGCGAGCTGGTCGCCCGCCTGGGCCCCCGGGAAGTCTTCCATCACGAGGACGAAGCCGGCGGTGGCCGGGTCATCGTCGACGAAGTAGCACTCGGGAACGCGGGGGCCGGCCTGGTGGCTGAATTCGCGGTAGAAGCCGATTTCGCGTTCGTAGAAGCCCATTGCGGCGGCCATACCGCGGGGTTCGGGGACGTTGGTGGGGAGTTTGACGATGACGGAGGACGGGGCCGTGCCGGCCGGGTTGTTGCTGTAGACGATGCCAACGCGGGCGAGTTCGCCGAGGAAGCCGACGCCTTCCCCGATGCGCTGGACTGCGATGGATTCGACGCGGCAGCCAGGGGCTTTTCGCTGGAGGGCCATTTCGAGCCATTCGGCGGTGAGTTCGTTGATGCTGCCAGGGATTGTGGGGAGCGTTGGCGTTGCCATTTTGGCCATCCTGCCGCGGGATGGGGGATGTTAACTCCGAATGGCATTCGTTAACAAGACGGAATCCTACGAACGGTGCTGGTGTCGAACTTCCCGGGCGGTCCGGAGGCAGACGGCGGCGGTTGAGGCGAAGCCGATAGCGGTCAATCCACCGGCAATGCCGAGAAAGGCCTGATCGAGGGACGACGGCGCATCGGAGAAGAGCACCGGCGCCGTCCGGAGCGGCCAGGCCACGAAAACCGCGACGAAGGCGAAGGTGAGCAGGTTCTGCCACGGGATGTGCCCGGTGCCGAAGCGTTCGAGCACGATATGGGCCATGGCGAGCATGAGCGGGGCCATGAAGCCGAGCATGAACACGTGGCGGAGCGCGCCATCGCGGTAGAGCGAAGGGTCCGGGCCGAGGACGGCTTCGACGATAAGGAGGAGGGCGAAGGCGACCGCACCGAGCCAGGCGAGCGGGATCAGGGTGGCGTAGCGCGGCTGGCCCCTTCGCCATCGCGCGGATGCTGAGAGCCCCAGGGCGTACGTGAACCCGAGCATCGTGGCGGCGAACATGAGGTCGGCGATGCGGACGAGGGGACGGACCTCTTCGAGGGAGCCGAGTCCGGCGGCGGCAAGCCACAGGGCGATGGCGGCGTTGAAGCCGGCGAACGTGAGCCGCTGGTGCGTGGCGCTCATCGGGTGGAGGCCGAGATGGCCGGGGAAGGCCCGCAGGCCCACGGCGGCGATGAGGAGCATGATGAAGCCGCGCAGGAAGGTTTCGGCGATGCCGCGGGAGAGGTCGAGCGGAAGGATGGCGCTTTCGGCGGTGGCGAACGCCCAGCCGGCGAGGATGGCGGTCATCGCGAGCCAGGCACCGGCAGCGCGGAAGAAGAGGGGCTGGGGGTCGATGGCGATGGGGCGTGCGGAAGGGAACCACCCGGCAAGGACGGCGAACCAGGCGGCGCCGGCCACGAAGGCGACGACACCAACGGCGCCGAGCACGGCGAAGGACGGTTCCCAGAGTTGGGCGGCGGCCATCGCCAGCGAGCCGGCGAGCAGGAGAGCAGGCAGCGCCAGCCGGGTGCGAGCGGGGACAGCGGGCTGCTGGTTGAGGCGCGGGAGGAATTCGAGGGCGAGGGCGACCGCGAAGGGCGCGGCGAACCCGAAAAGCTGGACGCGGCCGTGCGCCTGCACCACCTCGGACCAGTGCGTGGCGCCAATGCCGGCTTCCGTGGCGGCAAGGATGCCGAGGACCAGCCCGAACAGGGCGGCGACTGCGGCGGCAACGCCCATCCATGCGGCGAAGAGCCAGGTGCGGCGGGGCAAGGCCGGGCGCGGGGCGCGGGCGACCGGGGGCTGGACGACGGGGAGCGAGATGCCTTCGTGCCGGGGGTTCATTGGGGTAGGGTGCGTTGTGGTGGTGGGGTGTGGATGCGACCAAAGTCACGGGGCGGAAGCACCTCGAGTGCACCCTCATGCGGGGGAGATGCCATGCCGGGCCATGATCTCCCTCACCATTGCCGGCTGGACATCGCTGCCGGGCGGGAAAGCTTCGGCGAGTTCGGCGTAGTAGCGGTCGAAGCCGCCCGGGACGTTGAACTCAAGGATTCGGGCGATCTCGTCGCCGGCGTTTCCGAAGGTGTGCGGGACGCCACGTGGAAGGAAGGCAACGTCTCCCGGGCCGGCCACGTACTCCTCCCGGTCCGCGACGAATCGGGCGCGGCCGTTGAGGACGTAGAAGAGGTGGTCCATTTTACCGTGGGTGTGAGGGGGAGGGCCGGCAAATCCCGCGGGGAGCTGGTGCTCTGCCAGGAACATTCGGCCCGTTTGTTCCGAGCCGAGTTTGGTAGTGATCAGCGTTGGTCCGACCGGGAACCTGACACCTTCCCCCTGGCGGACGATGTTCGCGTGTCCCTGCACTCGGTCACCTCCTGGAGATGCAAGGGTACCGGTTCGCGCGAGGGCGGGGCATGGTTTAGTCGCGGGGGAGTTGGCGGTTGAGGATTTCGGAGGGGGATGGTTCGGGGGTGCCCGGGCGGTAGGAGATGTGGCCGCTGAGAGCAGCGAGCTTATCGATCGCCGTCAGGGCGAGGATGGCGGCGCGGTCCGGGAGCCAGTTGGGTGAGCGCTGGAGGAGGCTGGCCCCGGTGACCGCGAGCCAGCGGAAGAGTCCGGCGAGCGGCCGGAGCCGGCGCATGCGCGAGAGGCGGTCGCTGACGCGTGCTACGAGTTTGAGGTGGCCGCCGTGCCACTCGATTTCGGGGTGCTCCTGCATCAGGCGCTGGGCGCCCCAGCCGTGGCAGATCTGCTTGGCCGCGAAGACGCGCAGGTCGCCGTCGTGGGCATGGAGGACGCGCATTGCTGGTGCATAGGCGACGCGGAAGCCCGCTCGTTCGGCCAGGAGGCCGAACTCGGTATCGCCAACCCGGCGGTAATCCGGGTTAAAGCGGAGCGCATCGAAGACGGGCCGGCGGACAGCCATGTTGCGGGTGTCGGTTTCGGTGGCGTCGCCGGGTTGGAGGCGGTGGAGGTGGGCTTCGTAGCGGCTCTGCAGCCAACGTGCCGCACGCCCATCCGGGGCGGCGCCGGAAAAGCCCTGGACGATATCGGCGCCGGCGGCGAGGGCTTCGAGCGCAGCAGAAACCCAATTCGGTTCGACGACGCAATCGGCGTCGGTAAAGAGGATGACCTCGCCGGTGGCGGCTTCGATGCCCGCGTTGCGAGCGCGGTAGACGCCGGGTTCATCGACCCGGAGGAGAGTGACTGATTCGGGAAGGCGAGCGCGGAGTTGTTCGCTGAATTCCGGTTTCGACCCGTTATCGACAACGATGACCTCGGTGGCGCCTGCGGCGATGACGCTTGAGACGCATTCGAACACGAGCGGGTCGTCTTTCACGGGGACGATCACGGAGGTCCCCGTATGGCTGGTCACGCGGCTTCCTCGATGGGCGCGGCGAGCAGGCGTTCGATGGCATCGACGTTCGCGCGGGCATCGGCGAGGGTCGGCAGGCGGGTGGGGTGGGCGCCGGCGAGGGCGAGCGCCCAGTCGTTGAGCATGGCGGTGATGGCGGCGACGTCGCGGGGAGGTTGGCGGAGGAGGCGCTGCCGGAGCCTGTCCGTGAGGCTTTCGGACGTTTTGAGCCGGCGGCCATCGAGCCGGAGTTCTTCCCGGTAGGCGGTGCCGTGGGCGACGTTCCAGGAGAACGTTCCGCCCCCGGAAAGGGCGGCTTCAGCCCGGATGTGATCATCAGCGCGCGCCAGGACACGGAGGGATGTGATTTCTTCGCCGCTAAGCCAGCGCGCGAGGTCGATTGCGTGCGGGAGAAGGTCCTGGGCGACGGGATCGACCGAGACGGCTTCCCAGGACGCGGGGCTGGTCTGGAGGTCGAGTTTCCATTCGTGGCCGTTGCGTCCGGCGTGCTGGTACGCGGTCCAGTAGCGCCTCGCGAACGCTGGACGGACGAGGGAGGAGCCCCCGGCGGCGACCCACGCGTCGAGTTCCGTCGTAGCGAGCGCCGGCGGTTTTTCGACGAGGACGGGGAGGTTGCGTTCGAGGCAGCGCAGCACGTGTTCGGAGTGGAGGGACGGCGGGCTGAGGACGGCCACGCAATCGAAGGTGGACGTCTCAAGCATGCGCTCGGGCGTTTCGAACGTTGCCGCACCGTTCGTGGCGGGGTCGGCGATGGCGGCGATTTCGAACGCATTGGTGCGCCGAAGTGCCGGCTGATAGAGCCGCCGCCACACCTGGCCGGCGCCGATGACGCCGAGGCGGAGCGGGGTCATGCGAGGCCGCTCCGTCCCTGGAACGAGTCGAGCGGGGGGACGCCGAGCAGGCTGAAGATCGTTGGCGCGAAGTCCTCGTTCGCCCAGGTTTCGCGGGCCGGCTCCGGGGAGGTTCCGGCGGCGGGGCGGAAGAAACAGAAACCGCGCCCGGTGTGGACGCCATTGCGGGCTTCGGGGTTGTTCGAGTGG
>CALFYR010000742.1 GCA_937954195.1 uncultured Dehalococcoidia bacterium | reverse complement strand
TGTCCGCATGTCCCGCAGCGAAACCGGCATCAAAGGCCCGCCACCCAGCCTCGGCGCTGACACCGAAAGCGTCCTCGCCGAACTCCTCGGCCTCGACGCCGCCGAAGTAGCCCGCCTCGAATCAGCCGACGTCGTCGCCACCAAAGGCGGCCCCGACCTCTCCCGCATCACCTGATCGACGGCGCGACCCGTTCATGGGGAACCGCGCACGCAGTAAGCGGACCGTGACCAACTGAATTGGCCGCGTCAGCCTGCACACCCCACCCCAACCGAAAATCGAGATCGGCAACCCGACCTCTCTCGCATCGCCTGAGCGGTCTGGCTACTCCCCCTCTCCATGACCATGGAGAGGGGGCCGGGGGGTGAGGTACAGCCCCCGCTCTTCGATGTACTCCCGGACAGGCCCCGCCACAGGCATCGCGTCCGGGTCCTCCGGCGCTTTCTCCCGGGCCTCGGTCGAAGAAACGTCCGCCGCCTCGGGCTCAATCTCCCGCACCAGAATGCGCCGCTCGAACGGCCCGGCGTTCCGCCGAACCCACTCCGCTACGCGCTCCGCCGTCTCGCTCCCTCGATTCGCCGCAATCACCCGGTGCCGTTCGAAGAATCGCCCCAGCTCCCGCTCCATATCGTCGTAGTACTTGGGGTCGAACAGCCGCTCCAGCGTGTCGAACCCGACGATCGCGTCCACTTCGCGGGCACGTGTCTGCCGCGAAAGCGCATCCGCCTGGTCCATGATCCGGGCCATGTTCGAAGCCACCACCGCCACCTCGGGCCGCGCTCGCCGCAACGCCAGCAGCATCCCCACCCGGTCCGCCAGCGAAGCACCGTAGATGCCCTTGGCGACATTCCGCGTCGTCAGCATCGCTGCTATCCGTTCGACGCCATCAACCAGCAGCGCCTCTTCCAACAACCGCAGGTGCCCGATGGTGGGTGGATTGAACGCCGAAGGAAGGAACGCAATCCGCCCCAGTAACGGGGGCCCCGCGTCAAACCGCTCCAGCGACGGCGTCGTCCGCGCGTCCAGCGCCTCCAGGCGCGTCTCAATGTCCCGCTGGTTCACGAACCGATCGTACCGCGCTCAGGCGCTGCGGCGCTCGCGTTCGATCAGCCAGTCCACTTGCCACAGCTCATCCGCCGATAGCCACTCCCGCATGATCCGCCGGCACTGGTGCGAACCCGCGTTCACGTTGTGCGTCACCAGCGTCCAGCCTGCGGCAGGCGAGGAGTACACGGCGTGGAGGCGCCTGGCAATGGGGTCGTAGAAGATTCCCGACACGTTTGACTCCACTTCTCCCCTACAGTATCGGCTATGTATCCATAGGTCACGTAGATGGGATAACCCTGATTTACCGATTCTTACGCCTTTCCAACTCTTCAACTGCAACGTCCCCCACAGTTGCGGCCCCGTCTCCCGTCAGCCACGCTAAATGCACGTTCATCATCGGAGGACAGCCCGTGCCCCTAACCCCCCAGGAAATCGACGAGTTCC
>CALFYR010000741.1 GCA_937954195.1 uncultured Dehalococcoidia bacterium | reverse complement strand
GTTGGCGACGCGGGACTACCTGGTGGGCAACTCATCGTTCGACGGCGAGGCGGGTACGGTGGTGGCGCCGCGGTTGTTGCACTGGTATCGGGGGGATTTCGGCGGAACGGCGGGCATTTTGCGGCTCTTGCATTCGCATGGGGTGATCCCGGCGACGGCGGGAGTGAGGGTGCGATTTGGGGAGTATGACTGGGGGGCGGAGTAGGGCTGAGGGGTGGGGTTATTGGTGGGGGCGAACTGGTGGTGGTCTGGATGAACTGGGGGCGTGGCGTTGGCCGGGGCGACACGCCCTGGCTTACGCGCGCGCCTGACTGCGCGTCGGGGTTGGTGGTCAGGTGTTGTCGACGAAGACGGGAGCATCGAGGTAGCGGACGGTGGGCGCTACGCCGTAGAGGAGGGCGAGCCGTTCGCAGTGTTCGTCGGTGTGAGTGGCTTCGGCGTGGGCGCGGGTTTCCCAGACGTAGAAGCCGCCGTGTTCGCGGTTGGCGTCGTCGTACCAGTAGGTCTTCATGACAAGGCCGGGCAGGCCATGGTACTTCGGGGCGGTGGAACGGGAGATGGCTTCGAGGCGGGCACGGTCGTAGGTGGCTTCGGTGTGGCAGAAGGTGACGAGGGTGGCAATCACGGGCGGAAGCCTACGCCGCAACAATCCGGGATGCGAGCGTCCGTTACGGGGACCGTTCATTCCCCGGAACGGGGTTTGCGGTGACACTGGACGCACCCAATGGACTTCGTGACGTTTTTGCTTTTCCTGGCCGGAATTGGCCTGCTGCTCGTGGGCGCGGAAGGGCTGGTGCGCGGGGCTTCGCGGCTGGCCGTGACGGCGGGTGTTTCGCCGCTGGTGGTGGGGCTCACGGTGGTGGCGTTCGGGACGAGCGCGCCTGAGCTGGCGGTCTCGGTTTCTTCGGCGGCGGCGGGCGACGCGGACATCGGCGTGGGGAACGTCGTCGGGAGCAACGTGTTCAATGTGCTGCTGATCCTCGGGTTGGCGGCAACGGTCGGGCCGCTCGTGGTTTCGCAGCAGATTGTGCGAATCGAGGTGCCGCTGCTGATCTTCGTCTCGCTGGTGTTCTATGGATTCGCGGCGAACGGGAACATCAGCACCCTCGAGGGTTGTGTGCTTTCGGCGGGCATCGTGGTGTACACCGTGTGGGCTATCCGGCGGAGCCGGAAGGAGACACGGGAGGTGCGGGAGGAGTACGAATCCGAGTTCTCGGCGAAGGAGCAATCCCGCCGGGGCCTGTTGGTGGATGTGGTGTTGGTGATTGCCGGGCTGGGAATGCTGGTGCTGGGTTCGGAATGGTTCGTGAACGGCGCGGTAGAGCTGGCCGAGACGCTGGGTGTGAGCGAGCTGGTTATCGGCCTGACCGTCGTGGCGGCAGGGACTTCGATGCCGGAGATTGCGACCTCGGTGCTGGCAAGTATTCGTGGGGAACGTGACATCGCGGTGGGGAACGTGATCGGGAGCAACCTGTTCAACCTGTTGATGGTGATGGGTGTGACCAGCGTGGTTGCCGACGGGGGTATCGAGGTGGCGGACGCGGCGCTGCGGTTCGATATCCCGGTGATGATCGTTGTGGCCGTGGCCTGCCTGCCGGTGTTCTGGCGCGGGTACCGGATCGAACGGTGGGAGGGGGTGCTCTTCCTGCTGTATTGCGCGGCGTACGTGACGTACCTGCTGTTGGATAGCACCGACCATGAAGCCGAAAGCGCGTTCGTCACGGCGATGGTTGGGTTCGTGATCCCGTTGACGGTGGTGACGTTCGCCGTGCTGGCCTACCGGACGTGGCGGAGCGGCAACGGAAACGGAGATGGGAAGGCGGCCGGAGCGGAGGCTTAGGGCGGCGATCCCGGGTTTAGGTCGATCGGGGTGGTGGTGCGGGCGACACGCCCTTGCTTACGCGCGGGCCTAGGAATTTGAGGCGATCCCGGGTGTTGGTCGATCGGGGTTGTGGTGCGGGCGACACGCCCTTGCTTACGCGCGGGCCCAGGAATTTGACGTGGCCTCGCTTACGGGCGGGAGTAGGGGGTCGACCCGACGGCGTTAGGCTTCGGCGACGTCGAGGCCCCAGACGGGGCGGAAGCGCCAGGTGCGAATCCCGGCGACGCGGATCTTGTGCTTCTTCAGGAGGGCCCTGGTTTCCGGCACCATGCCGGCCGGGACGTAGAGGAAGAGTTCGCCGATTTTCGAGAGCGGGGCCCACTGGTTGAGGGCGGAGTCGTCGTTGATGGTGTCGGGCATTTCGACTTCGGCCATCATGCGGAGGAACTGGCCGGGGCG